>JBFMDG010000332.1:0-7987 GCA_040754135.1 Verrucomicrobiota bacterium | reverse complement strand
TTCATTAAGCCGTTCACCACCTCGATCCCCCGCAGGCAGTTCCGCGATGATTAGCGGTTCGCTTCCAACAGGGCGGTGTCGAGCAAGCGCGCGGCGGCGGGCAACAACTCTCTCCATCGCTCCTGGTTTTCATTCAATTGATGGAGGAGCCGATTCGCGCCGAACCGCGCCAGGTGCGAATACCATTTCAGAAAATGCTGGCTGACCAATGGTTCATCCGACACGAGCACTCGCGAACGAAAATCTCCGGAAACAAAATCGCAAAGGAGTTTCGCGGCCAGCGCGGAGGGATGGGTTGAAGCCAGTGCTTGCCAAAGCAGTCCTGATTCCGTTGCGTCCTGACTGAGCAGGAGCGCCTCGGCCCGCTGCCGCACGATCGCCGGATGATTCGGAAATTGCCGAATCGCTTCGCCCGTCCAATCGCGCGCGAACTCAATGAAATCAGGCTGGCTCAACGCCACATGGCCGCCAAACTGCCAGTAAATCAATTCGTCCGGTTTCTCCCCGACAAGAACATGCGTCAATTTCAACGCTTCAATCAGTTGCCCGGTTTCGGCGAGAAAGCGCGCGTAATCAAAACGCAATCCGCGCGATTGCGGTTCCTCGGCCAGCGCCGCTTCGAAGGCGGCAGCGGCTTCACTGGTTTTCTGGAGCGCCGCCAACGCCAGGCCCAGACAATGATGCGGACCCGCTTTGAGAATGCCTTTATGAATCGGTGTCAGCGCCGCCCGATTTCGTTTGGCCAGCACTTGCCGCATCTGTTCCGCTCCATCGGCGAATTGCTTTAATTCCAGGTGCGCCAGCCCGAGGATGAAATGCATGGAAGCGGTCAGGCCGCCATTTCGCGCCAGAGGCGAATTGAGGTAGCGGGCGATTTCCGCGTGGCGTTTGGCCCCGAGCAGGTGTGTGGTCAACTGGGTCAAAAACGCTTCCCGCAATTCCGGCACCACCTCAGAAGCCGGCTGCGCCGACATGACTTCGAAGGCTTCGATGTATTGCTCGATCCCCTGATCGAACTGGCCGGAACGCACGAGTTCGAGGCCGAGATTCATGAGCAGACTCGGATCATTGGGAAAATCCTCGATCGCTTTTTCGAGCAGGCGCAGGTTGCGCGCGATTTTGTCGCGGCTCTTCAGCAGCGCGAGGGTGTAACCGTGGTGCAACAGGCGGGTCTCGCCGAATCGATTTTCCATGCCCCACTCCTTGCGGCGCACTTCAATGCTGGCAAACACCTGTTCGTGCACGCGGCTCACGTAAAACAATCCGGGCACATTGCGGAACAGACGCGGCACAAAACTTTGTCCTTCCTCTTCGCGCCCCGCATCGACAATCGGCAAACGATAGGCAATCGCTTCGCAGCATTGCATTTCGCTGCGCAAAACAGCATGACTCGCCGGCAACAATTCCTCATCGGCATCGAGCACCAGCACCCATTCGCCGCGGGCGCGTTCCAATGCGGCGTTGCGCGCGGCGCTGAAATCGTCACACCAGGTGAACGCATAAACTTCGGCGCCCAATTCGCGCGCGATCTCCACGGTGCGATCGGTCGAGCCGGTATCGACCACGACTATTTGCTGCGCGATGCCTTGAACCGAGCGGAGGCATTGGCCGATGAATTTCTCCTCGTTGCGCGCGATCAGACAGACCGTCAATTTCGGAGAAGCACTGCCCGCCTGGGGAAACTCCAACTTGACTGCGGATTTGTTCGCCTTGGCGTTGGCCAGCGTTTTCAACAGCTGCCGCGCCGGTTTCCATTTCGGAACCATTTGCAATGCGCGATCGGCGCATCGCCGCGCGAGGGCGATATCGCCGGCGCTTTGAGCAATCTCCGCCAGCAACAGCCACGCCTCCGGATGAAATGGGCGAAGGTCGAGGGCGGCAAGAGTGGCACTCCAGGCGGAATCGAATTTGCGTTCGCGCAAAAGGGCGCGCGCCTCGCTCAGATTTCCGATTTTGGCCGTGGCCGGCAGTACGATCGGCGCGGCCGTGCGGCGGCGGCGGGTGGCCACCGCTTTGGCGTCGGCATCGATCCGCGCGATGAGGTTTTGCAACCGTTGCGAGGCGATTTGGGCCGACCGTTCCCAGGTCCAATGCTGGCGCACATAGGCGCTGGCGGCTTGGCCTCGAATGCGCGCTTCCTCGCGATGCGTGAAGCACCACCTTAATTGTTTGCTCAATGCTTCGCGGCACGGCTCGAGCAGCCATCCATTTCCGTTGAGTTCGAATTCGCTGACGCGCGTTCCGATCGGCTTTCGAACGGCCGGAATACGAAACGCATATTCGTCCGTGGCAAAATCGTCGGTCGCGCCGCCGCCTGTGACGATCACGGGCAGGCCACAAGCCATGGCTTCGAGGACAGGCAGGCCGAATCCTTCACCGCGGTACGGATGCACCAGGCAATGGCACGCGGTGTAGAGCGCGGGCAATTGGTCCGTGGACAACTCCTCATTCAAGTAAAGAATCTCTGGCGCGTCCGGGCGCGTTTGGGAAGCGCGAATTTGCGCTTCGAGAGTCTGGCCATTGTAAACAGTGCGTCCGCCAAAATCTTTGATGACAAGACAGACGTCATCACTGGCCGTGAATTGTTTCAAATACGTGTCGAGCAGCACATCCGTTCCCTTGCGCCCGATCGTTCCGCCGACAAACAAAAACTTGAACGACTTTTTCGACGGTAAATTCAGCGGCGGCACCTCCGGATGAAAGCGCGCCGGATCGATGCCGAGCGGCACGACTTTTACTTTCGAAGGATCGACGCCGGAATCGACGTAAACCCGCCGCACGTATTCCGAATAAACCCAGAACTCATGCACGCGTCCGGATTCCGCCACCCATTCCTTGGGGAGACGGCCAAATTCCCACGGTTGCATTTGAATCCAGGCGCCCTGCTTCGGTTGTTGCCAGTTCGGCGGCCACGCATGACGGATCGTCACCTGCGTTTTGGCGGGCGCTTCAAAGCGCAATCGCCGCGCCATCTCCTGAAGCTCGCGATCTTCGGCGTGCTCGGGCGCGATGCCGTTTTTGCCCACGCAAACCACGTGCAAGTGTGGCTGACGCCCGAGCTGGCGCGTGAGCTCACGATTCACAAGTGACAGACTTCCGAAATCAAGAAAGGAACCTTCCCATGCGACCTGCACCGACTGAGGTTTTGTTTCCGGAAATTCCACTGGCGCGAGGACCGGTTTCGCCACAACCGCGGGCAGTGAGGGCGTCACCAGTTTTGTTTGGATCGCTTGCAGCCGTTCCGCAATTCGATCGGCCACCGGCTCGCGGCTGAAATGTTTCAAAACATGTTGACGCGCGGCCTGGCCTTTGGCGCGAGCTTCTTCCGGATGCGTGCGGACCTGCCGCATCAACTGGCGCAAATGTCCGATCGACGGTTCGGCCCATTTGAACCCGCGATAATGGCCGAGTTCGGGTTCGAGCCCCTCCGCTTCAGCCAATGTGTAATCGAGAAGGTAAGCCGTTTCACCGCTCAAAAACTCGGTCGTGCCGCTCCAGTGCGTCGCAATCACCGGGAGCGCCATCATCATTGCTTCATGATGCGGCCGGCCCCAGCCTTCGCCGCGACTCGGCGCCACCAGGCAATCGACGGCTTTGTACAGGCGCGGCAAATCCGCCGCCGGAATTTGTTCCGCGAGCAGTTCGATGCGCGGCCACGATTTGTCACCGAGATTCAACGTGGCCGCGAAATCACGAATGCGGCGCCAGAGGATTTCCGCCGGATCGCCATCGGGTTGATTGACGAGATAAGTGCGCAGATAGAGGCAAACATCGTCGTCGGCCGAGAACTCTGCGAGGTAAGCGGCGAGGAGCACGTCCCATCCTTTGCGCGAGGACCATTCGAAGATCGAAAGAAAATTGAAGCGCGCGCGATTTGTCAGCGGCAACGGCGTCACCGCTTCCGGATTGAACTCGAGTTCATTCACGGCTTCCGGGATGACGACGAGTTTGTCGCGTTCCACGCCGCTGGCAGCGAAGGTTTCAAGATTGAACTGGCTCGGCACCCAGATTTCATCCATTTGATTGCAAAGCGACACCCAATGCGGCGAGATGCGATCCACTTCGAACATGGTGCGGCCAATGTTGTATTGGGCATCGGGCAATCGTTGAAATCCTTCGGCGGGTGTATGCGAGATGACGATGCCGCCTTTCAAGTTGGCAAAATGGTCCCGCAATGCCAAGAGAGTGGCGCGCTCCTCCTCGGCCAGGCCGGCGACGAATTTTTCGGAATAGATGCGGTTGTTGTGTTGAATGCCGAGCTGAACTCGTTTGGCCAGCGGAACGACGAAATTGATTGCTTCGCTGGCGTAACCGCTCGGATTGAAAAACGGCGCGAGCCAGCGGACGGGCAGTTGGCTTCGCGGAGCGATCGAGGATTGCGCCTCGATCGGCGTCGATAGTTCATGGCGGTCTTTGCGGATTTCCGCCGATGCCACCGCACTGGGCTGCGGAGTGAGCGTTGATGACTTTTTGTCGTTCGCGAGCGCGATGGCTTGAGCGAGACTTTTTGTATAGTTTTCCTGCGAGAATTTTTCGGCAATCGTGCGGCGCGCAGCTTCTCCCATCTGCCGGCAAAGCGCCGGATCGCGTTCGAGTTTCAACACGCAAGCCGTGAATTGCGCCGCGTTTTCGGCGATGAACCCGTTGACCCCATGTTCGATGGGCGAGCTGGCCGCCACATTTTTGTGCGCGACCACCGCCAATCCATGCGCCATTGCTTCGACAATTTTTACCTGTTGCCCCGTGCCGCCCAGCAACGGGCAGATGGCATATTTGCTTTCCGCATAAGTCTGGCTCAAATCGGGCACGAACCCGAGCAACTCCGTTCCCGGGCGCGCCGGCAACACTTTGCAAGCGTCACCGACAATGCGGAGCGAGAAATTCTTCGCCACTGGCAACAGCTGTGGCAGCACCTTTTCCGTGAACCAAAGGTAACCCTGCAGATTGAACGCGTTGGTGAAGATGGCGAGAATAGGGCCCTTGGAATAGCTGTTGGCGACGAACTTCGGTTCGAAAGCCAGCGGCAGGTAACTGGCCGCAGTGTTCGGCGCATGCGTGCGAACCAATTCGGTTTCCGTGCTGGAAATGCAAATCACGCCATGGACCGCATCGTAACGGCGATATTCTTCGGGATCGGCTTTCAGCCCGAGGCGTGCAAAGAAGGCGTCATCGAGAAACTCCGGCTTGATCTTTCCGTTCAGTTGCGCCCAGGCGGCTTGCGCCATCTGCTGGCTGAGGCTGACGAGGTCATGCATTTCGATGAGGCAAGTGCTTTGCGCAAATTCGGGAGCGGCTACGAACTCCGAGCAGTAGGCGTAGTTCACCAGCACCAGCTCGGGCGAAATTTCCCGGAATGCGTTTCGGAAAAATTGCACCAGCCCCGGTGGCGTATGCACGCGCCAGACTGATCCGCCGCAATTTTGAATGTACTCCCGATCCTCATCACTCCCGAAATAAACCCGCGCCTCGATGCCATGATCGCGCCTTAACCCGAATACCGCGTCATCGGTCCACGGCTGATCCGTGAAGAGGTCGCTGCTGACGAGTGTGATTTCGTAACCGAGCGCGAGCAATCCTTGCATGGTATTCCAGGCGCGCCGGTGGGCGCCGGAACGCGGCGGGTAAGGGTTGCAATGAAAGTAAATGAGGGCGCGCTTTTTCCCAGGCGCAGGCGCCGCTTTGGCAGGCAAAGCGGCGGCCTGGGACCTGGCGGATTTGGCGATGGACTGCGGATCGAGGCAGGCATTGATCCGGTGCAATCCAGCGCTTTCATCCACTCCCTGCGCGAAATCCACCCAGCCTTGAGCCCGGGCAAACTTCACACAAAGCGAAAAACAAACTTTGAGCGCCTCGGCGCCTCGATAGGTCTCGTGACCGATCGTCAGCGGCACGCCCGTGTTCGCGCCATCGCATCCGATCTGTTGCATCAAGTTGAGAATGGCGCTGACTTTCGAGCCGATGACCTGCACCACCTCGGTCGAGCGATTCATGTCGCCGGGCAACAAACCGAACGCAGCTTCGCCGTGATGCTGAAAAAACCTGCGGAACGATCGGCCTTCGCGATACGAACGCCGAAAGAGTCCCGCGAAATCCGGTTCGCGAATGAGGTAACTCACCACCGCCGAATCGTACTGCACCCGGAGCGGCAGCTTCTGATTCAATCGAAACGCCAGTTCCATATCCTCATAGCCGAAACGGTATTCGGGGTTGTAAAGGCCATGGCTGAAAATGGACTTCTTGCACGACGAGGTGCCGCCAAAAAACTTGTCGAACCCATGCACCACACCGGGCGCGGGAAATCCAATGATCCCGTTTTCAATATCGAAAATCCATTCGAGCAACGGGGTTTTTTCCAGATCGGGATGCGGAGCGACCCGAGCCAAAAGAATGTCCGCTTCGGCCGGATGCGCGCGATGAAACTCGAGGCAGCGTTCGAGGTAATCCGGCGCCGGCACATCGTCGTCATCATGCAGCGCGAGCAGCGGCGCGCGGGCGCGTTCGATGCAGGCATTGCGTGCGGCAGCCAGACCGCCATTGGCCTGAAAATGATAGGTGATGAGCAGAGCGCCGGCAAAACGATCGACGGTTGATTGCACCGGCGGGTTCGAGCCATCGTCCACAATCACGATTTCGAACTGCTCCCTGGCGAGCGTTTGCTTCGCGAAACCTTCCAGACAGCGCGCCAGGATTTCGGGACGGTTGTAGGTCGGCAGGATCACGGAAATTTCCGGCCCTTGCGCAGTTCCGTAGTGTCCGTTGTTTTGGGCGGAGTTCTCGCATGCTGCGATAGCGCTGGGGACTTGGCCGCTTCCGTTCACGGCGTCACAGGCGAGGCGGCTTTGCACCACTTGAATATTTTCCAGCGCCAGCCGGTGTTCCGGATTCAATAACAGCACGCGCCGCAAACTATGATGCGCCGCATCGAATTTATCCTGGCGAAACTGACACACGGCGAGCTGCAGGAGCAATTCCTGATCGTCCGGTGTCTGGCTGAGCAACGTGGTAAATCCTGCTTCCGCATCGCGCCAGTGCGCCGCTTGAAAATTGAGGTCGGCGAGAAGCTTGAGCGCATCGCGGTGCTGCGGATCGAGGGTGAGCGCACGCCCGAGCGCTGATTCGAACCGGTCGATTTGTTCCAGGCGCAACGCGGTCAAAGCGAGCTTCACCTGGTGATCGGGATTTTCGGGAGCAAGGGCCGCCGCTTTCAAAAAGTGCACTTGCGCCGCCGAAAAATCGCCGAGTTGGAACGAAACGCTGCCGAGCGCCTCCGCGATCTCCGGCGATTCCGGCGCCAATGATTGCGCCTGGAGCAGCGCTTCCCGCGCCGCCGTCAGATCGCCTTTATTAAAGTAAATTGTCGCCGCATGCAGCGCGCTGTGGATCGGGTCCGATGGCTGACTCCCGTTCCTCGCCTCCGCCGCAGCCTTGGCCATCACTCCTTCGGCCCAGGCCCGCGTCTCCGCATTGTAAACCGCAGGATGATTTAAAACGATTTGCGCTTTCAATTCGGTGTCGTGTTCGAGGGCGCGCGTGTACATGCTTTCTGCCTTGGTGCGATAGCGCAACAACGGCTCGGCCACTTTCGCTTCCTTAAACCCGCGCTCGAAACATCCCACCCAAAAATCCCAGTCCTCATACCCCCAAATCATGTTCGTGTTGTAACCTCCCACCGCTTCCCAGATCTCGCGCCGATACAACGCGCAATAGGCATGGCGCGTATTGCTCAAAACCGCGCTCGGTTCACCGTCATGCGTGATCCACAAATCATTGCGATGACCAAACTGCTGCACATCGGTGTAGGCAATGGCTACATCCGCACGCGCTTCGAGCAATCGCGCCGTTTTCTCCAGAAACTCCGGCGCCAACAAATCGTCCGAATCCAGCGGCAAAATGTATTCGCCGCGTGCCGCTCGAATTCCGGCGTTGCGGGCATCGGACAAACCGCCGTTCGGCTTTTCAACCAGCCGGATCACATGCTGCGGAAAAC
>JBFMDG010000331.1:0-8021 GCA_040754135.1 Verrucomicrobiota bacterium | reverse complement strand
GGCCGATCTTGAATGCCGGACCGAATGTGGTCGCCGTCGAAATTCATCAAGCACCAGGCGCGGCGGGAGACTTGGGCTTTGATTTGGAGCTGCTCGCCATCGGATCGAGTCCGTCCGATCTGCGGCCTCACCTGGGCATCGAACGTATTGCCCACGAAGTGCGGCTCACCTGGCCGGCCAACTTTCTGGATTGGCATTCGCAAGCTCGTGAAAATCTCGAGGGCAGCCCATGGCTGTTTCTGGAAGCGGACACGGTGACGATGGGCGAATCGAACGTCATTCCTCTGGATGTAAGTGCCGCGGCTCGGTTTTTTCGATTGCGGCGGTCTGATCCCTGCGTCTCGCCTTATTAAACCGCATACTTCTGTAGCAGCCTGACACGTGACCAATCGTCAAGCGCGGCGTCACCAGAAACAAATGATCGAACTCACATTCGATGCTACGCGAACCCCAATCTCCCGTAGCAGCCTGACGTGAGTCGGCTCTCATATTTTCAGCGCGCATGCCAAACGATTGCCCGGGCGCTCGCCAACGCATCAAACGCTTCAGTGCGTTTTGAGATCCGCGAAACGCGTGACCAATCGTCAAGCGCGGCGTCACCAGAAACAAATGATCGAACTCACATTCGAGGCTACGCAGACCCCAATCCTCCGTAGCAGCCTGACGTGAGTCGGCTCTCATATTTTCTGCGCCGCATGCCAAACGATTGCCCGGGCGCTTGCCAACGCGTCAAATGCTTCAGTGCGTTTTGAGATCCGCGAAACGCGTGACCAATCGTCAAGCGCGGAGCCACCAAAAACAAGTGATCGAACTCACATTCAATGCTACGCAGAATCCAATTTCCCGTAGCAGCCTGACGTGAGTCGGCTCTAAATCTTTCTGCGCGCAAGCCAAACGATTGCCCGGGCGCTCGCCGGCGCGTCAAACGCTCAAGTGCGTTTTGAGATCCGCGAAACGCGTGACCAATCGTCAAGCACGGCACCACCAGAAACAAATGATCGAACTCACATTCGATGCTACACAGACCCAATTCCTCGTAGCAGCCTGACGTGAGTCGGCTCTCATATTTTCTGCGCGCATGCCAAACGATTGCCCGGGCGCTCGCCAACGCGCCAAACGCTCCAGAGCGTTTTGAGATCCGCGAACGCGCGGCCCATCGTCAAGGCCCGTCTCCACCAGAAACAATTGATCGAACTCACATTCGATGCTACGCGAACCCCCAATCTCCCGTAGCAGCCTGATGTGAGTCGGCTCTGATATTTTCTGCGCGCATGCCAAACGATTGCCCGGGCGCTCGCCAACGCATCAAACGCTTCAGTGCGTTTGGGGATCCGCGAAACGCGTGACCAATCGTCAATCGCGGCACCACCAGAAACAAGTGATCGAAGTCACATTTGATGCTACGCAGACCCAATTCCTCGTAGCAGCCTGACGTGAGTCGGCTCTCATATTTTCTGCGCGCATGCCAAACGATTGCCGGTGCGCTCGCCGACGCGTCGAACGCTCCAGAGCGTTTTGAGATCCGCGAAACGCGTGACCAATCGTCAAGCGCGGCACCACCAGAAACAAATGATCGAACTCACATTCGATGCTACGCAGACCCCCAATCTCCCGTAGCAGCCTGACGTGAGTCGGCTCTAATTTTTTCTGCGCGCAAGCCAAACGATTGCCCGTGCGCTCGCCGACGCGTCAAACGCTCCAAAGCGTTTTGAGATCCCCGAAACGCGTGGCCAATCGTCAAACACGGCACCACCAGAAACAAATGATCGAACTCACATTCGATGCTACGCGAACCCCCCATTTCCCGTAGCAGCCTGACGTGAGTCGGCTCTCACTTTTTCTGCGCGCATGCCAAACGATTGCCAGTGCGCCCGCCGACGCGCCAAACGCTCCAGAGCGTTTTGAGATCCGCGAAACGCGTGACCAATCGTCAAGAGAGGCGCCACCAGAAACAAATGATCGAAGTCACATTTGATGCTACGCAGACCCAATTCCTCGTAGCAGCCTGACGTGAGTCGGCTCTAATATTTTCTGCGCGCATGCCGAACGATTGCCCGGGCGCTTGCCAACGCGTCAAACGCTCCAAAGCGTTTTGAGATCCGCGAAACGCGTGACCAATCGTCAAGCTCGGCGCCACCAGAAACAATTGATCGAACTCACATTCGATGCTACGCGAACCCCCAATCTCCCGTAGCAGCCTGACGTGAGTCGGCTCTAAATCTTTCTGCGCGCAAGCCAAACGATTGCCCGGGCGCTCGCCGGCGCGTCAAACGTTCCAGTGCGTTTTGAGATTCGCGAAACACGCGGCCGATCGTCAAACACGGCTCCACCAGAAACGAATGATCGAACTCACATTCGATGCTACGCAGACCCAATTCCTCGTAGCAACCGGACCTGAGTCGGCTCTCATATTTTCTGCGCGCAAGCCAAACCGTTGCCGGTGCACTTTCCTGCGCGACGCATTGCGGCGCCAAGCTTTGCCGCAGTTACTTGCGTTTATTTGATGTTTGCGATTAGCGGTATTGCCCCTTTTGCCTTGATTTTAATAACCATTTTTGATTAGCTCTGCGCCCAGTAAATTCTGCATGGCACACGGTCGGCTCGACGCTCCATCTCCTGGAGGGCCCCGTTGAGCCGGTGCAGTTGCAGTTTGAACTCTGGATCCCAAACCATCCAGGGCAGTTAGCGTTGTTTATGAAAAACTCTCTCCTGTTTTGGGCGTTGCTTTGTCTTTGTTCCCTGCATAGCGAAGCCGCTTCGACCAAAAAAATCATTAAGCAAACCTTGCCATTGAATGTAGGCACGGCGGTATCAGGGGTGATTACTACGCCGGCAGAAATGGATCGATTCACCTTTAGCGGCTCGCGCGGTGAACGGCTTTATTTCGATGCCCTCGATTTGGACAATGAGGGAATTTTTTATACGATTCAGGCGCCGAGTGGCGCGATCGTTCGCCAGGATTTCCAGGGAAATGATTCCGCTCCGTTTTACCTGCTCGAGACCGGCGTTTACACGGTCACGCTGGAAAGCAACAGCGATCAGACCGGGGATTACAAATTCGATTTGCGCAATCTCGGAAACGTGACCACCTGGAACCTCGGTCAGGCCACGGTCGGCCGTTTGGATCCGAGCGCCTCCACGCAAGTTTACCGTCACGAAGGAGTGGCGGGTGAGCGGTTGAATTTCGAAAGCCTTTCGTCGCCGGAGCTCTCCGGAGTCTCTTGGCGCTTTTTTGGTCCGGCCAACCAGGAGCTGGCCGGCGGCACCATGGCCGGGAATTTGGGCGAAGTGTTCCTCCCGACCACTGGAAGCTACGTCATTCTGGTTCAAGGTCTCGTGGAAGGCGCGCCCATTGATTACAGCTTTCGCATTTCACGCGTCAGCAGTCCGAGCGGAACAGCAACAGGGTTCGGAACGCGGCGCACCGGCAACGTGGACGGCTCGACGACCGCCAACTTCAATTACACGGCCCCGGCAGGGTTGGTCGTCTATTTTGATACGCTGGAAAACGATGGCGACGCGGCCAATGTGGAACTGCTCGATCCGGATGGCGTGCCGGTTTTTCTCGTGAATGCTTCGAGTGATTCCGGTCCGCACACCCTCACCAAATCGGGCAACTACACGCTGCAAGTGCGAAGCTCCGATGGGGTGAGCGCGGGCGATTATGATTTTAAGCTCACCAATTTGAGTTCCGGCTCACCGCTCGCTTTCGGTTCGGATCAAACGCTGACGTTGCAGCCATTTGAGCAACTGTTTCTTCCGTTAGGTTTTCAGGCGGCCAGTTCTCTTGGGCAGATTGTGCTTTTTGATAGCCTAGAAGTGGACGGTCAGGCGGTTTCATTTGGTTTCGTCACCCCTCGCTTCTTTACTTTCGGCGGAACCGGTTCGACGGACAATGACTCGAATCCAGTTCAATTCACCGAGCCCGGGACCCATTGGCTGCTCATCTCGAATTTTGGCGACGCGGAAGCGGACGCCGTTTTTCGGCTCGTGGATGCCGCCGCGTTTCCTTTGTCCCTCGATGCGCCGCTAAACACCACGATCACTTTGCATCTGACGCCGGGTCGCTTGGCGCGGATTTATCGTGTGAACGGACTCGTCGCGGGTCAACGGCTCTATTTCGATGCCCTCGGCGAAAACACGGGTGCAAACTGGACGGTGTTTTCCCCCACGCAACGACCTTATGGCGGTCAGAACATCACAACCGATTTTGAGTTCCCTGTGACTGAAAGCGGAAACCACCTGTTGGTCCTGAACGGCACGAGCGATGATCCCGTTCCGTATTCCTTCCGCATCATAACCGCGCAAAGCTCTACCTCGCCGCTGAACATCGGCGGCGTCACGACTGGGGCCTTGAGCGAAGCGGGCGAGGAGCACCGGTTCACCTTCATGGTGAATGGGGGCGAGCAGTTTTTCTACGACGCAATCGACAGTGATTTCGATGCGATTAATGTGCGTTTGTTGGATCCTTCCGGAAGCATTGCGGTTTTGCCAGGGAACAATTCTGACGTGGACGTGGGGCCTTTCTTTCTGAATTCTCCCGGAATCTACACGCTGATCGTTGGCGGTAACACCAGCGTTCTTGGGGATTACAAGTTCCGGTTGATCGATCTGGCCCAATTGCCGGCATTGCCCGTCTCGTTCGACACAACGATCAGCCGCACATTGGATCCTGCGACCCAAGCGGACTTGCTGACGTTCCAGGGAACGGCTGGGCAATGGCTCTTTTTCGACGGAAATCCGGTGAACAGCAGCGGGGTTTGGACTTTGTATGGGCCAAACAATCAGTTCCTTGGCCAAGCCGGTTTGGGCAGTGATTTTCCGGTGCTGCTCCCGGCAAACGGCCGTTATCTCGTGACAGTCAGCAGTTCTCCCTCGGACGCAGTTCCTTACTCTGTTCGCATTGTGACGCCGCCAAATACGACGACACCGCTCTCCCTGGGAACGGTGGTTACGGGCAATCTTAGCGAGCCAGGCGAACGCCATCGATTTACCTTTGCGGGAGTGCAAGGCCAGCGGATTTTTTATGATGGGTTGGACAACGACCGTGATGACATCCGGGCGTCGCTGTTTGGGCCGACTTCTCAATCCGCCACTTACACGGTGAATTCAGACGACGATGTTCTGTCGGTGGTGTTGCAGGAAAATGGCACTCACACCATCTCGGTGGGCGGGGAGACGGAGGTCATTGGCGATTACAAATTCCGTGTGCTCGATCTGGCCAATGCTACGCCGCTTGTCTTAGGGACCTCGAGGATCGGCCGTTTGGACCCGGCAAACTCGATTCTTATTTACTCGTTCCAAAGTCCGGGCGGACAAGTCGTGGAGTTGGAAAGCCTATCGAGTAGTTCTACTTCCGCGAACTGGACCGTTTATGACACGCTCAACAGCGGGTTCAAGAACGGAAACATTGCCGACAAAGTCGAAAACATCCTTCTGACCACACCGGGAACATACACGTTTGTTCTCGTGGGAGGCGACAATCCGGATCCTATCGATTTCGAGTTCCGGCTCAATCTCGTCACCGGGGGCGGGAACAATGATTTTTCAGGAATTCGTCAGGGCACGCTCGGCGCGGGGGAAGTGCTTTCGACCAGCTTCAACGCCGTGGCGGGAACGATCTTCTACTTTGATGCACTCATGCCAAACTCGCCTGTCTCGGTGCAGATTCTCGATCCGAACGGCAGCTCCATCTTCGATGGCAACTCATCGTCGGAAGTCGCGCCGATCCGGTTGAATGTCACTGGACAGTACACATTAAATATCCGCGGTGAAGGTGGCGGTGATTATCAATTCGATCTCATTAATTTATCGGAAGGCGAAATGATTTCGGCGGGCGACATCATCTCAGGACAGCTGGATGCGAATCGAACCAAGGCCTTTCGGCTGGATGCGACGCAGCTTGAAAAGCTCTTTTTCGATGGCCGCCTCGGAGGCACTGAACCGGTCGATGCCTACCTCGTCAGTCCCAACGGCACGGCGCTGTTCGGTTCCGGGTTCTTTTTCTTTGCTTCCATTTATTCCGACCATTACATGGCCAGCGTGAACGAAACCGGTACGCACTTCCTGCTGGTGCGCAGCTTTCATCCGGACGCGGCCAACTATTCGTTCCGCATTCTCAACTCCGGCCGCGCGCCGACGCAGGAGCTGCCGCTTGATACCGCTATTGGCGGTGCCTTGTCCGTCGTGCCCGCGAGCGCTCTGAATGTGGTGGGCAGTTACATCAATGGCAGTTTGCGCGACCGTCCCGACAAAGATGATTGGCGTCAGACGCAAACGATCGCGGGCACGCGCAACGATGATCCGATCAACTTCCCGAGCGATGGCTGGGGGAGTTTGGCTTCGGTCGGTCTGCAGAGCAATGATTCCGGCGGCCAGAATGGTTCGGACGAGAACTGGGAAAATTTCTCGGTGCAATGGGATGGGTCAGTTTCCATCACCAAGGCGGGCACCCGGCTCTATACGCGAAGCGATGACGGCAGCCGGATGTGGATCGACACGGTGGCCGATTCGATTTTCGAAGATTCAGAATTGACCGACAACAATTGGGGTTCTGGCCAAGGCGCCACTCTCGGGGGCGGCTCGGCGCCGCTCGCCGTTGGGTCCTATTCGTTGCGCATTCAGTACGAGGAGGGTAACAGCCAGAATTCGATGGAATTGCTCATGGACACGGGCGTGAGTCTTGCCCCCCGGGAAGCGCTGCTTTACAGATTCACAGCCAATGCGGGTCAGCGCCTGGTGTTCGATAGCCTCGAGCCATCGGCCTTTTCGGCCAATTGGGTTTTACATGCGCCTCAAGGGCCGATCACTTCGGGAGGTTTGAATCAAGACCAGGAAGTCGGTGTGTTGAGCCAGACCGGGACTTATCTTCTCTTCCTTGCCAACCCGACGGATCGAGCGGTCGCTTTTGGTTTCCGCATCACCACGCCCGAGACCATCGCATTCCCATTCCAATTGGGCGTCGATATCACCGGAACATTGGTTGAAGCGGACCAACGCCATCGCTTTGTTTTTGAAGGACGCGCCGGCCAGCGGCTCTATTACGACGCGATGCAAAGTGATTTTCAACCGGTCCAGGTTTACCTCTACGAACCGGACGGCGGGCAGCTCATGAGCAACAATGCCGATGCGGACGCGAGCTTGCTCCTCCTGGAAAATGGGACTTACACGCTCGAATTCGATGACAATTCGCTTTCAGGCGGCCAGACGTACGCATTCCGGCTGCTCGATGTGGCGACAGTCGCTCAGGCGATCGCCTCGGATGAAACCGCGTCCGGCGAACTCTTGAACGGGCGCGCGGCTCTCTTTCGCTATTCGACCCTGCGCGGTCTGAAGCTCTATTTCGATGGGCTCGGCGCCGACGGTCCAAACAACTGGTCGGTTTACAATTCCGCCAATACTCACCTGGTACTCTCTTCAACTGCCAGCGATTTCGAGTTGAACTCGGATCGAGCCGAAGACCTGCTCGTCATCGTAAACGCGACGGACGTGACCCAGACGTCGAATTACAGTTTTCGCATCATCCCCGCAAATCATCCTCCTTTCTTCGCAGACATCGGCTTGCGGACCATTCAGGAGGAAGCAGTTTTCAATTTCACGCCTCAAGTATCCGATAACGAGTTGCCGAACGACGTTCTTAAGTTCGCTCTGGATCCGGGAGCGCCCGCGGGCTTGACCGTCAATCCCGCCACCGGCGCGCTTTCCTGGACGCCCACCGAGGCCCAAGGCAAAGGCGATTACGTCGTCACTCTCGTCGTCACCGATGATGGCCAGCCCAGCCTTTCCTACTCGGAAACGTTCACCTTCCATGTGGATGAAGTGAATCGTCCGCCGGTCTTGCAGCCGATTGCGGATATCAGTGTCAATGAAGGATCGCCCGTTCGGTTCACCGCAGTCGCCACAGACCCCGATATCCCAGCCAACTCGCTTCAGTTCGAGCTGGATAATGCTCCCGAAGGCGCATCGATTCATCCCCTCACCGGTGAATTCAATTGGACTCCAGGAGAGGCCGATGGTCCGCG
>JBFMDG010000330.1:0-8061 GCA_040754135.1 Verrucomicrobiota bacterium | reverse complement strand
ACAGCCGCTACCAGGACAAGAGATTTACAGCGTGTCTGCACAAAATTACCTCGTTCAAGGATCGAGTCGTATCCGGAAAAATTGCGCCCGCCCTGTGACATTCGTTTCCACGAATTCCAGTTCGGCTCCGGTTCCAGAAATCTGCGTCGCCACCGGTTTCCAGCTCGCCGATATGAAATCGGCGCTGGTCTCAAGGGTGTAGCGTTTGCCCGGCGCGCTCATCCAGCGCATCACCACCAAACGCGCTCCGGAGTTGCCGCGCACTTCAGCGACTTTCAATGCCAGGCGCGACGACGCATCGGCTGGATGAGTGCCCGCTTGAAATTCCGCGGCGTTTGACAAGCCATCGCCATCGGCATCGTCACTGGGCGAAATCGAGGTGGTATTGAAAAACTGCTGTTTCCATTCGTCGGAAATGGTTTCCGCTGCGGGAGCAGGGGAGAGAACGGCGACGGAAGCGGGGAACGTTTCGAAATGATATTCGGTTTGATAATCCGGAGCGCCATCGGCAAAGGCGAATGCCAGCCGATATTTTTGGCTGACAACAGCGCTCGAGGGGATGCGCACGCGGATCGAGCCGAGACGGACAGTGCCTTTCAATGGCGCAGTGAAACTGCCGATGGACCAGCCGCACAGCAACACGTTTGCACCGGGAGCGAGTCCTTGAACGGGCGACGAAATTCCCGGCGCAGGGATGAATTGCAGGTTTTCTCCCACCGGCGCGCCACTCCCGTCGGGCGAGATTTCCGCGCGGAAACTTAGTCCGCCAACGGAGTAACCATGGCGAACTTCGAGATCAATCGGAATGTCCACCGCAGTTCCGGGTTGAACCGGGCCGATGGGTGAAGCGATCAAAGCGGCTTCGCGCACCCAGACCGAACCGGGCAACGCCGTCTGGGATTCCGCTGCGACGCTCAAAGCGGTCGGCAAGTTTGTTTGCATTGGAATGCGGACGCCGCCCGGTGACCAGACCCGAGTGTAATTGGCGCTGGTGAGCCGCAGCGAACGGCGCAAAATCGTTTGCCAATCCAAAAAGCGAATCGCCCGATCACCCCCCACGCTCGTAGGCGTATCTTCCGGGAACGCATCCATGGCGTCGAAGGCATCGCTCGATGTGTAAGGCACCCGCACGCCCAACGACGCGTAAAAGGCGTTGTTCACGTCGCTGTTGTCGAGATTGCCATTACCAAAATCGCCGGCGTTATACCACGCGCCGGGCGAGGAATCGCCAACGAGATAAGGAATGTTCTCCACGCGGACAGTACGCGCGGGCATGATGCTCAGAGTCACAGGCGTCTGCTGACCATCGGAAGTGCCCGAGGGCGCCGAAACGGTGATCGAATAAGTCTGCCCTTCCTGTGCCGTCACGGGAATTGGCAAAGCCAGCATGGCGACCACGGCAAAGCTGTTAACGGTGAAAACCGCGTTCGTCCCCACATAGGCAATCGGCAGCTTCACCGTGGTTCCATCGAGCACCGCTGCCGTGCTCAGCACGCTGGTGCTGGCAGCGCGGATCGCGACAAAATCGTTCGTCGAAATCGGCAATTGGCGGAAAGGATCGCTGATGACCGGCGCGCTGCCATTGGGCGTGACTTCCGCTACAAATTGCAGCGAACGCAATTCCTGCCCGGGACGGAGATTCACCACGACCGGCACGATGGCATTGGCCCCTATGCCGGCGGTGATGTCGGTGGAAATGCCGACTTCATTGTTGTTCGAAGCCGTGCCGCTCACTGTCGCACTCGAGTTCGTGCCGCTGAACGCTTTCACGCGCAGCGAAGTGAGATCACGCATTCCATCGCGCCAGAAAATCTCGCCAACATTGCCGCTGAACGTGACTTGAAAACTGTTCGTCGTCGGCTCCGATGCGTCGGTGGTGTAAAAGATTTTTGTGTCCGGCCCAAAAGCATCCGTGCTCGTCACCTGAATGCGAACTCCCATCGGGAAAAATCCCGAGCTCGGATTGATGATCGGGCGCGCCACCACAGCATTGGTTTGACCGCCATCGCCGCCGCCACCACCGCCTGGAGGCGGCGCGGTCAGGTCGGCTCCGGTGATTTGGCGGATGAGGTGATAAAACAATTCCGTTGTGAAAACCGTGTTGTTGAGTCCGATGGTGACGCCGACCGGTTCGCGCGCTTCGGCAATGGTCACTTCGCCATCCTCCCAACCCGGGAAATCCGACGCCCACAAACTTGGATCCAGCCCGTGTAGCGTGCTGGCGTGCCCTCGCAATGTCACGATCCGCGTCCGATGATTCATTCGATCGGCGACGATCAAGCTGCCATTGGGCGCTTTGGCCAGATGCTGCGGTTGATTGAACTGCGCGAATTCAGCCGGACCATCGGTGAATCCGGCTCCTTTTCCTCCGGCGAGAATCGTGGTTGTCTTGTCCACGGTGTTGATGACGTGAATGGCATGCTGCTGGGCGTCGCTGACGGCCAGATTGCCATTGTCGAGAAATGCAATGCCGCGCAATTGCGTGGTGCCGGGCGCGAAAGCAAAGAATTCCGATTTGGCGCCGGTGGCAAAATCAACGCGGCGCACCACGCCCGCCAGTTCGGCGACGAAGAAGTTTGTATTTCGGTCGAGCGCAAATGCCGTTGGCTCGTTCAATCCCGAGGCGCGGACGGCGGCAAGATTCGCGAATGAATCGAACTCGAGAATCGCTCCAGCGGAACTGCTGCCGCCCCGTTGCAGCACGAACAATCCGCCGCGCCCATTCAACGCCACGGCCACCGGCTGATTCAACGGATTGGGCGTTTGATTCAACTTCGGAATAAACGTGTTGACCGTGCTGGCCAGCAGGCGAATGCGGCGGATGGCATTATTTCCAAAGTCAGCGATGAAAAGGTTGCCATCGGCATCTGCCACCATGCCCAAGGGCGAATGGAATTGCGACGCTTGCAACAAATCGCCATCCACGTAGCCCGCGTCCGGCCCATCCGGATCGATCCGGCCTCCGCCGAGGGTTTCGACGCGAATCTGTGCTTGAGCCGAGAGGCCGCCGAGGCATGCGAGAGCAAGCAGAAAGATCCATCGCGTCGGGCGCGACACTCCGCGCCATTGGCCACTCGAGGGGCGAGGGGAGCGGAATCCTTTTTGACCCGTTTGAAAAATTGAAAACATGCTGACGAACGGCTGAATCAATCCTGGTGTTTGCCTCTCTTTTCCACAGCGGGACGGGTCGTTGTTCCTTCCGGCGGAGGAGGCGGTGGAGCGGGAGGCGGCTTCGGCTCATCCAAGGTTTCTTTGGAACGTTGCTGCAAAAAATCAGCGGAGTTCGACGGCTGAAAATCGTAGTCCTCCACGATCGTAGGCGTGACGAAGATCATCAGGTTGGACTTACTGCGCACTTTGCTGTCGCGGCGGAAAGCATGCCCCAGGCCAGGGATGTCGCCGAGCACAGGAACCTTCGTCTGGCTGCGCGTGATGCTGTCACTAATCAGGCCGCCCATCACCAGAGTATTCCCGCTCGGAATCGTCACCCGCGTCACCACGCGCCGCACCGCATAAATATTGGCGGTATTCTCGTTGCCATTGAGAATCTGCCGGTCCACCGAGTCGATGTTTGAAACCTCCGGTTCCACCTTCAACGCGATGTTGTCATCCGCCCCGATGCGAGGTGTGACGAGCAGAATGGTGCCGAGGTTCGTGTATGAAATCTTCGCGGTCGCTGGCTGATTTTGGGACGGCGGCGTGACTTCAAAAATCGGGAAGAGCTTCGAGACTTCCAACCGCGCGGTTTCGTTATCGAGCGTCACCGCCCGCGGTGTGGCGATGATTTCCGTGTCGGAATCGGATTCCAAAAACGACAGCACCGCGCGCACGCCATCGGCATTCAGGAAAGCGGTGCCAGGATGAAATCCTCTGGCGGTGTCGAGGCTCAGCCCGGCATTCCCCAGCAGCGTGCTGAGCGTGGTTCGTTCGCTTCTCGGCGATGTCACATTAATGGTGCGGCCACTCGGCAATGTGCGCGTGGTGGTTTCGCCTGGAATGGTCGTAACCGTTTCGCCCACGGTGCGCCCATTGCCAAACGTGACCGATTGAGCGCCGACGGTCCCCGACCAATCGATGCCTTTGATCGAGCGCGGATTCTTAGATGTTTCCATCAAGCGCGCTTCGATAAGCACCTGTTTGGTTGGTGTGTCGAGTTGTGAGACGAGATTCGTGATCGCTTCCAGATCTTTGGCCGTCGCCACCACCACGAGTTGACTTGTGCGATTATCGGCGGTGACGCGTGTCCGCGATTTGTCGGGGAGGGTCGCCATGATCATGTTCGTCATGTTGGTGGTGCTGCTGTATTTCAATTGCACCACCTGCATGAGGAGCGGTTCCAATTCCGGCGGCGGTTTGCGTGAGATGCGCGCGATTTGCGTATTCGTGTCGGCAATCAGAACCAGATCATTATTCAAGAGAATGGCTTCAAGGGCTTGCTTGTAGGACTTGTTGTAAAACTTTGTCGCCGGAAAATCGTTCGTCAGCACGTTGTTCGTGGACGCGATCAGTTTCGGATCGAACAGGAAATCGACTTTGGCGCTCTCAGCCAACAGCGTAATCACTTCCTGCAATTGCATCTGGCCGATTGGCAGCACCGGCAGCACTTCGTCGCCAGGCGCCACCGCGTTAGTAGAAATATTGCCAGCGGCGGGGTCAGGCACCGTTGCGACAACGGGAGGCGCGGCGGGAGCTTCGGTGAGCAAGGCTTCGTCGGAATTGGGTTCACGTTGCAGCACCAGCTTGTGGTCCTTGAGCAAATCATTGAGCGCTTGTTCGGCGGTCACGTTGCGCAGGTTCAAGTTCACGTTCGGATGCGGAACGAGGCTGCCATCGGGACCTTTGCGGCCTTCCATGATTTGAGGATCGATGCGGACTTTAAGATTGGATTGTTCAGCCAGAAAACGAATCACATCCAGCAAGGCCGCGTCCTCGATAACGATGGGCGGAATGTCGGTGGCTGGTTGGGCGGCTGCCGGCGCGGCGGCGGGTGGTTTGGCGGGTTGATCCTGCTCCTGCGCCAGGATCAGGAGACGGACCATCGTTACCGCCACAGCCAGTGTTAGCACACATCGAATTTTCATGTCAGTACCTGAGATTACGACTGTCACTCATCGGCCTGTCTGCTGAGCTCGCGCATGGCGCGGAGCTGCACTCTCAAATTGATCGGCGATCCGCTACCGCGTGCGCAGTTTCAGTTCCTTGCGCCCGGCAATGCCCTCGACTTCCACAACGACGGAAGTCTCTTTCACTTCGAGGCAGCGGAGATTCAGATTTTTGCCATTGGGCAACCGCACTGGAGCTTCTTCTCCCGCGGCAAACGAACGGTTGTTAATAAACGCCCGGCGGAACGGGATAATCGTTTTCACAACGAGATTGGTCAGATCGGCTGAAGGCGGTGGCACCGCGCCAGTGTTGACCGCGGGGGCTTTGGGGGTGCGGCGTTCTGACGTTGGGAAAAAGGGATCTTTGCCACTCGGTTTATCTTCAAAAACGGATCGCGCCACGAGCGATTCGGGCGCGGCATTGGTTGCCGTGGCCGGGGCGCTGGCAGCGGACGCAGCGGGAGTCGCTTTGGCCGCCGTGTTCGTGGCGCTGGTTGGCGGCGCGGCCGGAGGTTTTTTCGAGCAGCCGGCAATGATCAGGAACAGGCAAAACCCTGCCCCGAGGGAAATGGCGCGCCAGGGTTGGAAGGGCAGGAAGCTCATGATCAGGTCGGGCCGGTTGGACGGTAGAGCACCACCACATCCATCGAGAGATTCAGCTTTTCTTTCATGCTCTCGTTGATTGGCGCCGCAGGTTTATCGGTGGCCGTGCCCAAGGCCACGCTCGGCGTGGCCAACGGCGTCAGAACCACATTTTGCAGACTGATGTAGGGATAGGTATTCTCGAAGTCCTGCAGAAATTTTCCAATGTCGTGGAAATAGCCGTCCAGTTTCACACCCGGATACACCGCGGCGGCGTAAGCGAACCGCGGCAAGGAAAGCGCTTTCCGATCAGTGGCGGCGTTGCGCGGGAATCCGCTGATTTGCAAATCATATTTCTGGCGCAATTCGTCGATGCGCGTGAAAAGCCACACTTGCGAGGAGAGCTCCAGCGCCGGAATCATTTGCCCCTCGACCTCATCCAATTTCTTGCCGAGTTCTGCCAGATCGTTTTTCACGTACGGCCCGCGTTTCTTGAAAGTCTCGGCCTTCGCGATCTTGTCGGTGACTTCGGCAATGGCCTGGCGTTCTTTCTCGAGCGCTTTGCCTTGCGAGGTGATGACGAAGTACCAGTAAACCAGCCCGAACAGCAGGGCCGCGCCGAGGATCATCAGGATTTTGTCGCGCTTGTCTTTTGGCAGTTTATTCATTCGAACGAATGCGGTCGGGCACTTTGCCCTTGATGCTGAATTGAATAAATTCCTTGTCCGTGAACGTGTCGGTGATATCCGATCGCGGCTGGTAAGACTCCGGCATGACGGGCGTCCAGTTGGTGGCTGGCACCAGTTTCGAGAAGAACGGGGACGAAACCAGTTTTTGGTGGAAATCATCCATGCTCTTTCGGCCGCTGTAATCCCGTCCCAAAATGCTCAGGTTGATGCGCTCGGTCATCGTGTCCGGTTTGATGACCTCGACCTTGGCAACGACCTGCACTTTGGTGGTGGTGACATTCAGGCTGCTGACAAGATGCGATTGAAAAGGGAGCAGCTCGACCTTGTTGGTGAACAGGCCGAGGACAGGGCGCGCCAGATCATTGATATTCGTGCCCATCGGTTTTTCCCACCATTGCCACCAGCTCTTGGGAGGGCGCATGAGCGCGATATTCGTCGAGAGCACCGCTTGCGGTTTCATTTCGAAAGTTTGCATTCCTTCGAAGCGGACGATGCGGACATGTTCCTCCGCGGTGTTCTGCAATGCGTTCAAAACGTTGGCCCAGAGAAAACGGTTCGTCGTGTATTTCTGCAGCGATTCGATTTTCTTTCGCATCGCGCCCACTTCTTTCACGTTGTTCGACACCGTGATGAACTCGGGCGTCATCTGCTTCCACTGATCTTCGAGCCGGCTCACTTCCGAGCGGGCGGTGCGCACTTTCAACTGCAGATTCATGCTCCAGAGCAGCACCAGGGCAACGACGGCGACCGCGCCCCAGATGGCCCGTTTGACCGGATCGCGCCGGCGCATTTCTTCGGCCGCCTGTTGTTCCGCGAGCAGGTTGATGCGGATGGGCATATCAGAAAGCGGCCAGAGCGGCTCCGGTGGCGACGGCCAATTGCGGAGCGACTTGTTCGATCTCGCCCATTTGCTGCGGAGACAACGCCAGGTTGAGAAAACCGACCGGATTCCAGCTCTTGCACGGAACCATCAGTTCGCTTTGCAAGGTTTCGATGATGAACGGCGAGCGCGCCGATCCGCCGGAAATGAAAACCTGGCTCACGGTTTTGTCCTGCTGATGTTCGAAGAAATCGATGGAAGCGCGCAACTCGCGGCCAAGCGGCATGAGCAGCGATTGCATGATCATTTGCACTTCTTCAGGCAATCCCACTTTCAATCCCTCGGCTTCGGCGTAACTGATGCCCATGGCTTCGGCGAGGCCGCTCGTCAGTTTGTCTCCGCCAATGCCAACCACGCGCGTGAGGCTCAGCTCGCCGTTGAGCAGGATGCTGATTGTCGAGTTTTTGAACCCAATGTCCACAAGTGCGACAACTTCTTTTTCGAAAACTTCCGGATGCGCCATTTCGAACGCGTTCGGCGGACCGATCAGGCTGGGTGTGACCTGTTCTGCAGTCAGTCCGGCTGCTTTGGCGGCGGTTTGCAGATTATCGAGCAATTGTTTTTTGGCTCCGCCGACGAGGACTTTGCATTTCTGGGTTTTGCCGGCCTCAGCCGGATTTGTGCCGGAGCGCGGCGGGAGAATGTGGCAGTCGAAAACAAAATCGGGCAGATCCTGCTGCAGATAATTCTTGGTGTTGAATTTCAACATGAGGCGCATGTCGGCCACCGGAATCATCGGCAGTTCGGCGTGGCGCAACACGGTATCATTGACGCCGGCAACGAGGCTGACTTGTTTGGTGCGGCCGCC
>JBFMDG010000329.1:0-8093 GCA_040754135.1 Verrucomicrobiota bacterium | reverse complement strand
ATTCGCATTCATCTGCACGCGTTGGCCAAAATGCTGCGCCACGCCATCGCGCCGAGAGCCGCCAGCCACTCCTTCAGTTCCAACTCATAGGATTGCTCACAGCCATTGGCGCGACACATCACCGACAAGCTGCCCTCCTCTGAGCCCCCCTTTCGTCAAGCATGAGGCGGCCTGACCTGTCCAGCGGACTTCCAAAAAGGAACCGAAATGAGCAACGAAAATCTCGCGATTATCACGCCGGTCAAAGACGAACTCCCCAATCTTCCGGGACTCATCCGCTCCGTCACCACCCAATCAAAACCTCCGGCGCTCTGGATGATTGTCGAGGACGGCAGCACCGATGGCAGCCGGGAATTTCTGGCCGAACAGCTTCCCCGGATGCAAAACATCGATCGCGTTGTGCTGGTTCGAACGAGCGGACTTTCACGCCAGTATCAACTCGGCACGAAATACGCCTCGGTGATCGCGACCGGTTTGGCCGCTTTGCGCGAATTCGAACAACAGCATCAATTCCATTGCGATTTTGTCGGCATTCTCGATGCCGATTGCACTCTGGCGCCGGATTATTACGCGCGTTTGATCGAGAAGTTTCGTCAACTTCCGCGCCTGGGAATCGCCAGCGGAATCCTCCATTACAGAACCGACATGGGTTTGATTTACGATCGTTTGCCGATGCGCTGGGCGCGCGGCGCCGTCCGCGTGTGGCGGGCGGAATGCCTCGAACAAGCGGCGTACAGCGTGGCCAAATCCGCCGACGCCATTTCCAGTGCGCGCGCCTGGACGAAAGGGTGGAGTTCGCAGGCGTTTGTCGATTCGCACGCTGAGACACGGGAAATGAGCGTGCGGGTGGATCCCCGTTATTCGGGCGCGAGCGCCTATTATTTCTACATGCCGTTTTATTATTTGATCGGCAAATGCCTGGTGATTTGTCTGCGCGAAGGACGCCAAGCCGCCTGGGATTTTTATCGTGGGTACGTTGATGAAGCTCGAAGTGGCAGCCGCATCAAAGCAGAACCGGAAGTCATTGCCTATTTTCAGTGGTTGATTTGGAGAAACATTTACGAACGGCTTGTCGTCCTCCGCAATCTCCTGGCTTTGCAACGGCAAAGCCGGAAGCAACGTTCTCAATTCCATCAGGCGCAACGCAGCGATCCCAAGCCGGCTCAACCTGGTCGCATGCTGCCGGCTGTCAAATAACGGAAAGCCTATGCTTGGCGTTTACACTACTCCCGAAGAAAGGCCGGCCGCCGCCGAGTTCTTCGAGCTATTCAAAATCCCGTGGGAATTTTACCGCGATGGCGTGGATTACGATGCGCTCCTTTGCACGATCGAACCGCCCGGCGGAAGCCGAGCCAGCATGGTCATCGGTTTTTCATCCCGACCATGGGCGATGGACGAACGATTCGAAATGAAGTGCGAACCATGTGCGCGACGCACGGTCACGATGCATTGGAAAAAGTTGCGCATCCCGCTCTACGGGAAAGTGGCAAGCGTCCGCGCTCGATCGGGATCGGGCTTGGCGGAATCGGAAGCGGGCGAACCATTGGCTGGTTTGGAAAGTCGAGGACCGTTCCATTACGTGCGCGTTGGATACGATTTGTTTCATGAGGTGCGCTTTCTCTTGAGGGAAGGCCAGCCGTCCGCTTGCGCTCACGCTCCCACGTTGGATTCGCACATTGCTTTCTTGCGATGGCATCTGGTGGCCTGCGGATGGTTGCTGGTCGAGATCCCGCCCGTGCTGCCCGGCTTTCAATTTATGGCTTGCCTGACGCATGACATTGATTTCGCCGACTTGCGTCGCGAAGGTTTTGGCCATACCACTCGCGGGTTTTTGTGGCGCGCGATTTTTGGCTCGATCCGGCGCTGGTGCACCGGGCGATTGAGTTTTGATGAGATGCTCGAGAATTGGAAAGCGGCGGTCCAACTGCCGGGGATACTCCTGGGTTGGGCGCGTGATATTTGGAATCCATTCCAGCAGTACCTTCAGTTCGAGCGCCCGTTTCGAGCGACCTATTTTGTCATCCCGTTCAAAGGCCGCCCGGGGCAGCAAGTGCGCCAGGCCCATCCCGAGCGGCGCGCGACTCGATATGATGCCGCCGATGTGAGTTCGGAAATCAGGCAGGTCAACGAGGGCGGAGGAGAAATTGCGGTGCATGGCATCGATTCCTGGCTCAGTGCGGAAGGGGCGTGGCGCGAACGCGAACGCCTGGCGGCTGTGCTCGGAACATTTCCTGAAGGCGTGCGCATGCACTGGCTTTGTTTCAACGCCGACTCGCCGCGACTGCTCGAACGCGCCGGGTTCAGTTACGACAGTACCTTCGGCTACAACGACACCGTTGGATATCGCGCCGGAACGCTGCAAGCCTACCGCCCGCTCGGCTGCGCGACATTGCTCGAATTGCCGCTCCACATTCAGGACGTGGCGATGTTTTATCCGGGCTCGATGGATTTGCGTCCGGCGGAAGCGCTGCGGATTTGCCGTCGCATGATCCAGGAAGCGCGCATGTTCGGAGGCGTTCTCACTTTTCTGTGGCATTGCCGCAGTCTCGCGCCCGAACGTCTTTGGAACCGCGTCTATCGCCAATTACTTGATGATTTGAACTGCGAAAATGTCTGGATCGCTCCTGCATCCGAAATCGTCGCCTGGTTCCGCTGGCGACGCAGTGTGGCCATTAAATCGTGCGACATCGCTGATGGAGAGGCTCGCATCGGAATCGAAGCGACGGGCGATTGCGTGCGTCAGCCGCTCGCGATCCGGTGGTATCTACGAACCGGAGATGAGGACACAACCGTTCCAGAATTTGTCGAAGTGGCTTGGGACGGACAGCCTGAAATCGCGATTCGGAGTCGCGAAAAGTTCGTTCTCCCCTCACCGATGCCACAGACGAAGGTGTTTGAATCGGCCGCCGGCTAAATCTCCCGCAAAACCATGAAAGTTTTAAGTGTCGCCGGGACTCGTCCCAACATTATACAGGAGATGTTGTTGAATCGACTTTTCCGGGAATGTGGCATCGAAGAAGTGCTGGTCCATTCCGGGCAACATTGGGATTACCGGATGTCCCAAACGTATTTCGAAGAATTCAGTTTGCCCACGCCCAATTATCATTTGTCCGTTTCCTCAGGCCGGCCCGCGCGGCAAATCGGCGAAATGATGACCGCGCTTGAAGAAATTATTGCGAACGAGCAACCCAACGTCAGTTTGCTGCATGGCGATGTGAATTCGACTTTGGCGGCGGCCATTGCTTCGGCGCGCGCGCGTGTCCCGGTGGCCCACATTGAGGCCGGATTGCGAACCCCGTTTCTTTACAACCCGGAAGAAATCAACCGCCGCTTGACGGACCACATTTCCGAACTCCTCTTTCCGCACATCCGCGAAGCTTACGAATCACTCCTGCTGGAGAATTTTTCGCCAGCCAACATTTTTTTGGTGGGCGACATCGTGAATGACACGCTCCAGCACGTAATCCAACGATTCAAGATCGTGCCGCAGACAGGCGATTACCTCGTGGCCACAGTGCATCGGGAGGAGAACACACGCAGTCCTGAACGCCTTCGTCAGATTGTCACCGCCCTGGCCGAAGCGGGCGAGCGCGTCGTCTTTCCCGTGCATCCGAACACGCGCAACAAGCTGAAGCAATACAACCTGATCGAGGAACTCGCCGGCACGCCGGTGGAACTCGTCGAACCGATGAAATACCGCGAATTCATCGAATTGCTCGCCGGAAGCCGATTGGTTGTCACCGATTCCGGAGGCGCCCGGCGCGAAGCCTACATTCTCGGGAAACCGGTCGTCGTCGCCGTCGAATTGAACTGGGTGCCCTCGATGGTCGAATGCGGCTGGAGTGTCATCGCCGGTACGGATCGGGAAGCAATTCTCGAGGGCATTCGAAATCTGCGTCCTCCCGCATATCGGCCCGATCTTTTTGGCGACGGCCACGCCGCTGAAAAAATTGTGGAAGTGCTGCAAAAACGGCTCGGCTGAGCTCTCTTCACTGAGTCATGCAGAAATAGTTGAAGTAGTTGTCGGCGTTTTCGGGTGTCCTTTTTCATTTCCCTTCAGATGCCGCGTGGTCACCGGATTGCCCGGCGCGCCCACAGCTCTTTTTCACCGATCCATGCGACTCGATTCTCAACGGGTTTGTGTTGTGCGACACCGGGAATATCAGACTGATCCGCGCGTGACTCGCGATGTCGAGGCGTTGGTGGCATCGGGCAAACGTGTGGATGTGATTTGCTTGCGCCGCGCCGGCGAGCCGCAGGTGGAAGAGGCGGGCGAGGTGACGATTTACCGTTTGGGCGGTTCGCAGAAGCGCGGAAGCCTGACGCGGTATGTCGTGCAGTACCTGGCCTTTTGGATTCGTGTTTTTTGGCGGCTTTCCGGGTTGTTTTGGAAACGCCGTCACGGAGTGATTCAGTTTCACAGCATGCCGGATTTCCTGGTTTTTGCCGGAATAATTCCAAAGCTGTGCGGCGCCAAAATCATCCTCGATATGCAGGAGGCGACGCCGGAGTTCTTCCAGTCCAAGTATCGTGTGAATGCCAGTTCCTTTCCGGTGCGTTGCTGCAAATGGGTGGAACGACGCAGCGCCGCGTTTGCCGATCAGTTGCTGACCGTTCACACAATCCTTCGGGGCGTCTTTGTGCAAAGAGGCATTCCGGAAAGGAAATTCACTTGTGTGCCGAATGTGCCGGATGAAACGATTTTCAGGGCGCGGCCGGACTTTCGGCCCGCGTCGCGGCGGACCGACTCTTTCATTTTGATTTCCCACGGAAGTATTCTCGAACGTTACGGCTTGCACATCGCGGTACAGGCGGTCGGATTTTTGCGGGAGGAAATTCCCGGCATCCGTTTGCGAATTGCGGGTGCGGGCGAGTATCTGCCTGTCGTGAAGCAGTTCGTCCAGGATTTGGATCTGGGGGAACATGTGGAATTCTACGGTTTTCTTCCCGCGCGTAAGCTTCCCGAACTGATTGGATCTTCCCACATCGGCCTCGTTCCTCTTCTCGACGACGTTTACACCAACCTGATGCATGCCAACAAAATGTTCGAATACATCGCGATGCGCCGGCCCGTGATCATTTCTCATCTGGCCGCGGTTAAAGCTTATTTCGACGAGCACTGCCTTCTCTTCTGCGCGCCGGGAAACCCCGAAGATTTGGCCCGTTGCGTTCTGGAACTCTATCGCAACCCGGACCGCGCGCGCGCCTTTGCCGATCGCGCATACGAACGCTACGAGGCGCTCCGCTGGAGTCGGGTGAAGGGGCAATATGTCAAAGTCATTGACGACCTGTTGCTGGAGGCCCGCTGACAATGCCAAACCAAACCGCACTCGCTTCGGCAACGCATGGCTGGGATTCACCGCCGCCGCATCGATGCCCTCGATTGAGCTGCCACATGAATCGGCGGTTGCCGGAATTTTTCGTGGCACTCAGCCTGATCAATTTGTCTGCCGTGGCTGCGGACGAAGCATTCAGCGCCCGGCCTCCCCTGGAGACCACGTCGGTTCTGGCGCCGGTTTCCGAGCATGAGGCAGCCGATGTGACGGATGGATTTTCCTGGGGGCCAGTTCGGGTGCGTCCCCATGCCGTTTACCGTTTCCTGCATGGCACCGGGATTTTGCAGCGGCCCGGATTGGAAGAAGAAACACAATTGCATCAGTTCGCGCCAGGGTTGTTGTTCCAATCCGGAGAGGTCTGGTCGGTAGATTACACGCCCAATTTAAAATGGTACTCAAATGATCGATTCAAGGACACGCTGGATCATGCCGTCACTTTCGCGGGCCGCCTTTACGGAGATCCATGGTCATTCAACTTGAGCCAGCGTTACCTGAACACCTCGGAGCCACTGAGCGAAACCGGACGCCAAACCGATCAGGAAAAGCATCTCACCGATTTTTCCGCGGCTTACCGTTACTCCGATAAAAGCAGCCTCTCATTCGGAATCAGTCAGTCGATCAATCTGGCCAGCGAATTCAACGATTCCTATCAGTGGTCTTCCTTAAACTGGTTCCATCATCAATGGCTCGATCACCTGGGCTTCGGCCTTGGCTTTGGCGGGGGATATGCCTCCGTCGAAATGGGCTCCAACATGGCATTCGAATCGGTGCAAACCCGCTTGCAATGGACTCCCGGAGACAAGTTGAGGCTCGATGTGCATGGCGGGATTGAGATCCGGCAATTCCTCGATCACACCGGATCGGATCGGATCAATCCGCTCGCCGGCATCACGGCCAGTTATCAGCCGTTTTCTCCAACCCTGCTCACTTTGAAAGTCAATCGCGCGGTTAACAATTCTCTGATCGGCAGCCAGATCGCAGAAACGTTTTCCTTCAGTGCTTCGCTCCGGCAGCGTCTCGCCGGAAAAGTTTTTCTCCATATCAATGCCGGCCGGCGCACCACCGATTACCTCGGCATGACCGCGCGCTTCCGATCGGAGCGGTCGGATGAACTCGATTACCTCGATGTGCGCGCCAGCACTCACATTCTCAAAAAAGGGTCCATCGCGGTGTTCATTCACGTCAGCGACAATGCTTCCACGGCGAGCGGATTTTCTTACGACAGTCGCCAGGTTGGATTTGAGATCAGCTATCGGTTCTAGTGAAGTTACTCGCAAACCCAGGCTCTGATCCAAGGGCCGTTCCCGCCTGTATCGACCACTGAAAAGGCCATGTCCTCACCCGCAGCCATGCTCCCTTCGCCTCGCGTCAAAACCGTCAGAAGCCGGATCGATCTCTTTGATTTATGCCCTGGCTCGCGCTGGACCGCTTTCGCTGGACTGGCGGTTCTGGCGATGTTTCTGCCGCAACTGATCGCATTTGCGCAATTCGCCTGGCGCAATGAAAATCAGTCGCATGCCCTTCTCATACCGTTGATCTCGATTTACCTCGGCTGGCAAAACCGCAAATCGTGGCGCAAAGAAAAGCAAACTCGCTCAACCGCACCTTTAGTATTTCTCGGACTTGCGTTGATTTCAGAACTCATGGTCGTGCTTCTGGAAATCGAGCGCGTTCCGATCCCGCTCAACGACCTTTTCAGCGCTCACGTCACAGGTTTTTACTGTGCGACGTTGGCGATCCTGGTCTTGGCGTTTGGGCGGGAAATGCTTCGCGCTTTTGCTTTTCCGCTGGCCTTTGCGCTCTTCTCGATTCCCTTGCCAATGGCGGTGCTCGACGCGATCGAGATGCTGCTTCAGCACGGTTCAGCCACGGTTTTTGCCGCGTTTGTTCATGTGTCAGGAGTTCCGGTGTTCCGTGAGGAATTGACGTTTGCCCTGCCCGGAATGCTGATTCAGATCGCGCCCGAGTGCAGCGGCAGCCGGTCCAGTCTGGTGCTCTTTATCACCAGTTTGCTTGCGGGGTATCTCTTTCTCCGAACTCCGAAACATCGGACACTTTTAGCACTGGCGGTCATTCCGGTGGGCATTTTGCGTAATGCGATCAGAATCTTTTTGCTGACGATGCTTTCACTTTACGTCGATCCCAAACTCATTCATGGGCCGGCGCATACTGCGGGAGGGCCGCCATTTTTTGTGTTGTCCCTTATTCCGCTCTTCCTTCTCGTCGTCTGGTTCAGACGCCGGGAGAACCGGGATTACTTGTTTAGGAGAAGCGTGCCGCACGCAAATGTTGCCAAGGCTGCGGCCGCCTTGCCGCGAGGCTCTTAATTCGATCCATAGGATCTCTTTCCTGCGCAACCTCAGAATTCATTTCCCATGAAAGGAATCATTTTGGCCGGCGGCGCTGGCTCGCGCCTTTACCCGCTCACACGGGTGGCGAGCAAACAATTGCAACCGGTTTACGACAAACCGATGATTTATTATCCGCTCTCGACTCTTATCGAAAATGGCATTCGCGAGATCTGTTTGATTGCCACTCCCGAGGATCGGCCGCGCTTTGAACAACTGCTCGGTTTCGGAAAGGAGTGGGGTATTCGCATTGAATATCGCGAACAAGCACGGCCCGGCGGCATTGCGCAGGCTTTCCTGATTGCGGAGAGTTTCATTGCCGGCAATCCCGTTTGCCTGATTTTGGGCGACAACATTTTTTATGGGAGCGAAACCTTTCAGCAGGCGTTCGAAAAGTTTTCCGACGGCG
>JBFMDG010000328.1:0-8111 GCA_040754135.1 Verrucomicrobiota bacterium | reverse complement strand
CCATGATGCCGGCCTTGGATTGGCTGCAAGGAAATGCAAACCAATTGGGAGCGGCCACGCCTTCCCTTTTCTTTTGGGGCACGGGAATTCTTTCCAGTGTCCTCGACAATGCGCCCACTTACTTAAGCTTTCTCAGCGCCGCCTTTGGATTGTTTATCGACGCCGATACCATCCGGCAGGTGGAGCAACTCGTGCGCACGAATGGCGCGGGGCTGGCCGCCTTGAGCGGTCCAAATGCGGAGGCGATCCGGCTGACTTTCGAGACGCTCCAGAAATATCACGGCGCCGCGCTCACCGCCGGGAACATCAGCACCGAGCAGATCGAAATCGCGTTCCTGCTTGGCAACACGCGGCTGAATCAATTCATTGTGGCCATCAGCATTGGCGCGGTCTTTTTTGGCGCGAATACCTATATTGGGAACGGCCCGAATTTTCTGGTCAAATCCATTGCCGACCATTTCCAGGTGCACACCCCGGGATTTCTCGGATTTGTTTTCAAGTTCACGCTGCCGATCATGGTGCCCGTGCTTTTGGTCACGTGGTGGATGTTTTTTCGTGGATAAAATCCGGCTGGGGAAGCGGCAAAAATAATCAGAAAAATGAGCTGCTCTGGTGGCACACAATCTTCTATGCTCCTCGCGTTTGGCAGGATTGAATGCGGCTTGATGAACCCTATTGAACTGGCTTGATGCGGGCGTTGTACAATTTCCTTTTTATTTTTTTCTTCGTCCTCTCGGCCCCGTTTTACTTTCTGAAAATGTGGCGGCGCGGCCATTGGCGCGAAGGATTTCGCGAACGGTTCGGGCACTACAGCACCCGCATCAAACAGGCGATCACCAATCGGCACCTCATCTGGTTCCATGCCGTGAGCGTGGGGGAAGTCAACATTTGCACCCAGCTCATCCGCGCTCTCGAACCTCGCATTCCCAACATCAAAATCATCGTCTCGACCACCACCTCGACCGGCATGGCCGAACTGCACCGGAAATTGCCCAAGCATATCGAAAAGATCTATTACCCGATCGATCGCCGGCGCTTTGTGGCCCGTGCCCTGGGCACAATTCATCCCGAGGCGATTGTCCTGGTCGAGGCGGAAATCTGGCCGAATTTTCTTTGGCGCGCCCAGGAGCTGCGCATTCCCACATTCCTGGTGAACGCGCGCATGTCGGAGAAATCGTTTCGGGGTTATCGGCGCTTTGGATTTCTCTTTCGCCGGCTCTTCGCCAGTTTCACCGGCGTGGGCGTGCAAAACGAATCGGATGCAGCGCGCCTGCGTGAACTCGGCTGCCGTCCCGAAGCGATACGAGTGGTTGGCAATCTGAAATTCGACGCCGCTCGCTTGGATGAACGTCCCTTGTTCAAAGTGGAAGATTTGTTGGCGCAGCTCGGCGTTCCAGGCGACGCGTTGATTCTGATCGGTGGCAGCACGCACGCCGGAGAGGAAGCGATCCTGGCCGAGCAATTCCTTCGTTTGCGAAAGCAGTTTCCCAAACTTTTTCTGATCCTGGTGCCGAGACATTTCGAGCGCGGCAAAGAAGTGGGCCAGGAATTGAACGAGCGCGGAGTGAAATTCATTTACCGCACCGAAATCAGCGTGAACACACGCTTCGAACCCGGCCAGGTGGAATGTCTCCTCGTCAACACCACCGGCGAATTAAAGTTCTTTTATCAACACGCCACCGTGATCTTCGTTGGCAAAAGCCTCACCGCGCAAGGGGGGCAAAATCCGATCGAGCCGGGCGCTCTCGGCAAAGCCATCGTCTTCGGACCGAACATGCAAAATTTCTCCGCGATCGCGCAGGCTTTTGTCGCACAGAACGGCGCTGTCCAGGTTCAAAACGCGGCCGCACTCGAACAAGCACTGACCGAATTGCTGGCCGACGAAGCCCGGCGCGAAGAACTTGGCCGCAACGCCTTGAAAGTCGTTCGCGAAAACCAGGGATCAATCGAACGCACTGTGGACATGATCGTCGAGCACCTTCCCTCCAGCGAAGTGTACGTCGCCCCGGCCAAGGTTTAGTCTGAACAAAACTCGAGAAAGTTTGGGACGAACTATTCGACGAAGTTTATTGCGCAAGCACTCTCAGGCATCGCGCGCCTGGTTGGGGAGTGATTTGGATTCGTCCGACGGATGCAGGGATCAGCCCGAATTGTCCGGGTTTGATGCGCACCGGTTCAGTGGCGTGTTCGATCAAAATCGAACCTTCCAAACCAGCGATGATTTGCATTTGCCCTTCTTCGCCAGCGGCCTGCGGGACGTTGCCCTGGAATTGCATCTCAGCCACTCGGAAGAAGGGACATTCCGCGACGCGGCGGACTCTGACCCCTTCTAGGATTTCTGAAAACGATGTGTCGGCGAGGGCCGGCTCGAAGTCCTGGAAATCGATGCAATCGAGCGATTGAGCGACGTGCAATGCGCGTGGCTTGCCATCGAGCCCCACGCGGTTCCAATCGAACACGCGAAAAGTCGTGTCGGAATTCTGCTGCACCTCGAAGAGCACGCAACCTGCGCCGATGGCATGCACGCGGCCGCTCGGGACGAACATGGCGTCACCTGGTCGCACATTGAGCCGATGAAAACATTCGGCGACGGTTCCTTCGGCCAATTTGCGTTCAAAGAGTTCCCGCGTGACTCCGCGTTTCAATCCGGCAAACAAATGAGCGCCGGATTGCGCGTTCGTCACATACCACATCTCCGTTTTCGGATCGCCGCCGGTTCGGGGCAACGCCGATTCCGGCGGATGGACCTGGAGTGAAAGCGTTTCCTGCGCATCGAGGATTTTGATCAGCAAAGGAAACCGGCCATGCAATGGCGGCACTCGTCCGAGCAACTCCTGTCCGCGTGTTTCCACCAGAGCATGCAAATCAATCCCGGCCAGCGGTCCGTTGGCGATTACACTGACAGCGCCCGGACGATCGCTGATTTCCCAGGATTCACCGATCACCAGATTTGGCGGCAGCGGTTTTGCATAGAGAGTTTCGAGATTTCTGCCGCCCCAAACGCGTTCTTGGAAAATGGGCCGGAATCGCAACGGATAGAGCGGGGGATCTCCACCGGCACCGCGTGCAGGAAAAGGCGAAAGCAAATCAGCAGGCACAGGAGCGCGCAAAGTTCAGGCGGCAGCGATTTGCTGCTGCTTTTCGGCGACTTGTCCGTAGGCGCGGAATTTCGCGTAACGAAGCCGAAGCCGTTCCGTGCCCGAGAGGCGTTCGAGTTGATCGAGATGTTTCAGCAGGCTTTGCTTTAATGAGGCGGCGGTTGTCTCCGCATCATTGTGCGCTCCGCCGAGCGGTTCTGGAATGATCTCATCCACCAGGCCAAGTTCGAGCAAATCTTTGGCGGTAATCTTCAACGCTTCGGCGGCTTTGGCGGCCGCGGATCGGTCCTTCCACAAAATGGCGGCACAACCCTCCGGACTGATGACGGAGTAGTAGGCATTTTCCAGAATCAATACCCGATCGGCGACACCGATGCCCAACGCGCCTCCGGAGCCTCCTTCGCCGATGATCACGGCCAGGATCGGCACTTCCAGCAACATCATCTCGCGAAGATTGACGGCAATGGCTTCCGAGATGTGCCGCTCCTCCGCGCCAATGCCGGGATATGCGCCCGCGGTATCGATCAAAGTAATGATCGGCAAACCGGACTTGTCGGCGAGCCGCATGAGACGCAGCGCTTTGCGATAACCTTCAGGATGAGCCGATCCGAAATTGCGGCGGATATTCTCTTTGGTGTCGCGCCCTTTTTGCGTTCCGATCACCATCACGCGTCGGTCGCCAATGCGGGCAAACCCGCCGACGATGGCCAGGTCATCGCTGAAGAGGCGGTCGCCGTGCAACTCGGAAAATCCGGTGAAGGCCAGCTTGAGGTAATCGAGTGTAAAGGGTCGTTTGGGATGGCGGGCGAGTTGAACGCGCTGCCATGGGGTCAGGTTCGAAAAAATCTGGCGCCGCATCTCCTCGATTTTTTGCTCCATCTGGCGGACTTCCTCTTCAAAACTGATTCCGAGCGAATGCGTCTCAGGATGTTTCTTCAGCTCATCGAGCTTGCGCTGGAGTTCGAGGACCGGTTTTTCGAAATCGAGATAATGTTTCATGGGTCGTGTCGCGTCCGCTGGCTCAGACCGTCATGATTTCTTTCTCTTTGTGCGTGAGATGAGCGTCGATTTTGGCGATGTATTCGTCGGTCAATTTCTGAATTTCCTTTTCGGCATGTTCGAGATCTTCCTCGGAAATGCCGCCGTTTTTGGCCTCTTTTTTCATGTGTTCGAGGGCGTCGCGACGCACGTGGCGGATGGCGACGCGGCCGTCTTCGGCCATTTTGCGGACGATCTTGGTGAATTCGATGCGCCGTTCCTGGCTGAGTTCCGGAAGGACGATGCGAATGAATTTTTTATCAACCGAGGGGTTGAGGCCGAGGTTGCTTTTTTGAATCGCCTTTTCGATGGGATGAATGGTGCTGGCGTCCCAAGGCTGGATGAGAATCATGCGGTGTTCCGGAGTGGTGATGCCCGCCAGTTCGCGGATGCGCATGTGCGAGCCGTACACTTCGACCATGATGTTTTCGACCAGCCCGGGCGAAGCTTTGCCGGTGCGGACGCCGGAAAACTCGTGCTGCACCACCTCTTCGGTTTTCATCATCTTCTCTTCCGCTTCCAAAAGAATATCGTCGAGTGCCATAATCCAAGCCTCACTGTTCAGGTTTAAACACGTTTCGGGTCGATGTCGCCTCAGTATATGCGGGCGCAGCGCCCGAGGGAACGGGAAATTAGCCGGTGACGAGCGTGCCGACTTGTTCGCCTTTGACGACGCGCACCAGGTTGTTGGCTTTGAACAAGTCGAAAACGATGATGGGCATCTTGTTGTCCATGCAAAGCGAAAACGCCGTCGAATCCATGACCTTCAATTGCTTGATGAGAGCTTCCTGATAGGTGATTTCCGAGTAGCGCCGCGCCTGGGCGTTCTTTTTCGGGTCGCTATCGTAAATGCCGTCCACTTTGGTGGCTTTCAAAATCACTTCCGCTCCAATTTCATTCGCGCGCAACGCCGCGGTCGTGTCGGTGGAAAAATAGGGGTTCCCGGTCCCGCCGCCAAAAATGACGACGCGCCCTTTTTCGAGATGGCGCACGGCGCGTCGGCGGATGAAAGATTCGGCCACTTGCGCCATGGTGATGGCGCTTTGGACGCGGGTGGCGACGCCGATTTTTTCGAGCGCATCCTGCAAGGCGAGCGCATTGATGACGGTGGCCAGCATGCCCATGTAATCGCCGGTGGCTCGTTCGATGCCGCGTTCGCTGCCCTGGAGTCCGCGAAAGATATTGCCGCCGCCGACGACGATGACGACCTGAACGCCGAGATCGCGGACATCTTTGATTTGTTTGGCGATATCGTGAATGGCTTCCGGGCAAATGCCGAGTCCATTGGGACTGCCGAGGGCTTCCCCGCTCAGTTTCAGGAGGATGCGACGGAAGCGCGCCTGCGGCCGAGGTCGTGAGGGTGAAGATTTCGGCACCAGTTTGACAGATCTTGAGCGGGATTTCCCGGGCATGTTAACCAGCGACATATGGCGCGTTTGTACCAATGCCCCTCCGCGCCGTCAAATCAAACACCTGCACCTGCACACTGCACACCTGCACACCAGCCTTCGTGTTCCTCCCTCCCTCAATACTCTCTCGAAAAAAGGCGGCATCAGTGACAATGCTCATCCCCTCTGAAAACCCCCGACCAAAAAATCCGGAATTGCCCCGACTGACAATCGTCGCTGGACCGCCTACTCTTCACTGGATTTGTCATGGAGCTATGAGGCTATGAAAGTGGAATCGCAGGTTGAGAGAATGCAGTCGATGATCAAACAAAACAACGACGCGCTCGAACGTCTCCGCGCCACCATGACCGACATCGAAAGCCGTCTGAGCCGGCCGGATCGAAACGGCTTGGTTCATTCGGCGGCGAACGAAAGCTTGTGCTCGTCCGACCCGGCGAGGGGCGCCGGATCGGAATGAAGACAAACGGAGCCGCGGTTCACTTCCGGTGTTGCCCTTTCGTGGATCGCGCAATCACAAGGACAACAAAAAACCGGATGCCTCGGGCGCATCCGGTGGTGAAATCTCGATCTTTCTGACCGCCGTGGGATAGAACGCCGGACCGTCAGGCGGCAGCCGATTCGCCCACTTTGAATCGCACAAAGCGCCGGATGACAATGTCGTCGTTGAGTTCCTTGGAAACCGAAGCGACGTGCTCGCGGACTGTGATTTCAGAATTCTTTTTCACGAAACCCTGATCGACGAGGCAGACGCTCTGGTAAAACTTTTCCAGCTTGCCCTCGACGATTTTCGCAATCGCTTGCGGCGGCTTGTTCTTCACCTGTTCCTCGGCAATTTCCTTTTCCTTCGCAATCACCGCCGTCGGAATTTGCTCGCGCGAAACCGCAATCGGATTGGCCGCAGCAATCTGCAGCGTAATGTCTTTGACCAGTTGCTTGAACTCGTCATTGGCCACGGTCGCTTCCTTGCCTGCGCCCACTTCCACCAGAACACCGACTTTTGCGCCGGTATGGATGTAAGCGGCGACAGCGCCGTTGCCCGAAACTTCGAGGCGCTGCACCTGGGAGATTTTGATGTTCTCGCCCATTTTGGCGACTTGCGCGGTTCGCATCGTTTCGAGATCCGCGTTGGGATCGTTCGCCAGCGTGCGAGCCACTTCATCGCAAAACGCGCGGAAGTTTTCGTTCTTGGCCACGAAATCGGTTTCGCAGTTGACTTCAACCAGGACCCCGAGCCGGGCGCCGGGCTGCACGTAAGCGGCGATGGCCCCTTCTTTGGCCTCGCGGGCCGCCTTTTTCGCGGCCGTCGCAACTCCGCGTTTGCGGAGAATATCGACGGCGGCATCGAGATCGCCTTGAGATTCTGTCAACGCTTTCTTGCAATCCATGAGGCCTGCGTTCGTCATTTCACGCAATCGACCAACCAAGGCCGCGGTAATTTCTGCCATAATTAATCCTCTCTGATTTTGCTGATTGGAAATGGGTTTTAAAACGGATGCCCAGCTAGAATCCTCGTTTTCCAGGCGGAGCATCCAGGGGGGATCAAGCGGGCGCGCCTGCCGTCTCCGCCGGGCCAGGAGAGGCCGGGGATGGCTCGGGCGCGGCGGTTACGGCCGCAGCTGGAGCGGTGGCCTGAACCGGTTCGGCCGTTTCCTCGGCCTTGCGCCGTCCATAGCGCGCTTCGTATTCCGCACGAGCCTGCACCATCGCATGGGTCAAGGTATTCAAAATCAATCGCACCGAACGGATCGCATCGTCATTTCCGGGGATCGGGTAATCGACCAGATCGGGATCGCAATTGGTATCGACAATCGCGACGATGGGAATCTTGAGGCGGCGCGCTTCGGCGACGGCATTGTGTTCGCGCTTGATATCGACAATGAAAATCGCGTTGGGATGCTGGTTCATGGCGCGGATGCCATCGAGATTTTTGTGCAACCGGGCGGCTTCGCGGCGCAACGAGGCTTGCTCCTGCTTGACGTAATTGTTGATCGTGCCGTCGGTTTCAAGTTTCTCGAGGTGCTTGAGCCGATCGAGGGAGCGCTTCACCGTTTTTAAATTCGTGAGGGTGCCACCCAGCCAGCGTTCGGTGACATAAGGCTGGCCGCAAGCTTTGGCGGCTTCTTTGACTGCTTCTTGGGCTTGTTTTTTGGTGCCGACAAAGAGGACCTGTCCGGCCTGGCTGACGGTTTTGGCCAGAAACTCGGTCGCGGCGTCGAGCTGCGAGAGAGTTTTGCTGAGGTCGATGATGTAGATGCCGTTGCGCGCGTCGAAGATGAAGCGCTTCATCTTGGGATTCCAACGTTTGGTCTGATGGCCAAAATGAACGCCGGCTTCGAGCAATTCCTGAACGCCAATATTAATCACAGATTTCCTTTGGTTTCCGGCTGAACTTTTTCGTTCAACCATCCCGCGGAACACGGGATTTATGTTTGATGTGGTTGTGGCCACCTGCACTCACACGAGGCCAGGCATTTGCGGCCGTTTCCGCTTCTCCAAAGGTTCGTCCTCCGGAAAAGGAGGGGCAAGATACCAGAGAGTCCCATGCCCGCAACCTTAATTTTACTCT
>JBFMDG010000327.1:0-8144 GCA_040754135.1 Verrucomicrobiota bacterium | reverse complement strand
ACTGGTTTTCTTTCTTCAACCTTCATCCCTTCACTCTCAACCTGCTTTGCCCAACCGCGTCCTTGACCTCGACGGAACCAACAGCTACGTCGAGTTGCCGCCGAACATTTTCAATGATCTGACCGAGGCGACGGTGGAAGGATGGATTAAGTGGGATCGTTTCAAGGAGTATGCGCGCTTTTTTGATTTTGGCAGAGAGAATCAGACCATCTCTGTAAATCACATGCAGGACCGAGGTGATTTGCGGTTTGAACTTTGGCAGCCGGGGTCTTTGCTTACTTTAATAAGCGTTCCCGATTTGCTGCGGACCAACGTCTGGTGCCATATCGCCGCACTTTCCGGGCCGGACGGTGCAAAGCTCTATTTCAATGGTGTCCTCATGGTTTCGGCAAGATGGACTAACAGCTTCGCCGCGGTCAAAAATGGAGACCATAATTTCCTAGGCCACAGTAATTGGAAACCGCGTGATGGACATTTCTATTCCGATTTAATGGGTCAGATTGATGAATTTCGTGTCTGGAGAGTGGCCCGAACTCAGGAGCAAATTCGCGAAACAATGTTCCAACGGCTCACTGGCGCCGAGCCAGACCTGGTAGGACTTTGGAACTTCGACGATCCCGAAGAGCCAGGGCGGGACGCCACCCCGGCTCGTCACAATGCAAAGTTCGTGGGCCAGGCACGAGTCGTGGAGAAAGCGTTGCCTTCGCTCACAGAAATGGCGCTTCCAACCGTACTCTTTGGCAACGTCAGCGATGCCGCCGGCCAGACGCCGAGTGGAGCCGCGGTCCGGCTTTACGAGAACGACAAGGAGGTACGCTCGGTGCCAGTATTAACGAATGGATCCTTTCGCACCTATCTTTACCTCGCCGCTGGTGCCCTTTGTGATCTCGAGGCCACAAACACAGAGCTTGATGGTTGGGTGTCGGACCTTGTGTTGAGGCCGGGAGAGGAGCGCGAGGTGGACTTGGTGATGAAACCCGCCAACAGCCTTGCCGGAAGCGTGGTAGCATTAGACGACTCTGCGTTGCCTTCGGTGGTCGTCCAAGCCATGCGGGTGAAAGCTGCAAGCCAACTGGCCGGGTCGGTCGCCAAAACAGTCCTGACCGACGGCAAAGGCAAGTTCATTTTTGATAATCTCAAACCAGGCTCGTATCAAATCCGCATTCATACGCCCGGACAGTTCGCCTATTTCCGCAGTGGCGAATCTGTCTCAATTCTTCCGGAACAAAAAATCACTGGCATCGATTTCAACATTGCGCCTTTTAAGAAGGGCACATGGAAAACCTACACCAGCGTGGATGGTTTGCCGGGCGCACAGGTGCGGGCGATTTACGAAGATGCCGACGGTGCCCTTTGGTTTGGAACTAGCGGCGGGCTGGCGCGCTTCGACGGCCGGCGTTTTCTTGCTTTCACCAGCGCGGATGGGCTGGTCGCTAATTACATCAATGGGATTGCTCGTGATCAGAGCGGAATGATGTGGATCGCGACCAGTCGAGGCGTCTCTCGTTTCGACGGCCGGCGCTTCTTGAATTTCGGTCCCGAGCATGGACTGGCGGTGGACAATTACGAGACAGTGTATGTGGCGCTGAATGGTGACGTGTGGCTGGGAACGAGATCTCACGGCGCCTATCGATACGACGGCAAACTTTTCTCCCATTACACGCGGACCAACGGCTTCCCCGGGGCGGGCGTGCTCAAAATGGATGGGGGCAAAGACGGCACCATCTGGATGGCGAGTGATGCCGGTCTCGTGCGATATGACGGGACGAATTTCACGAGCGTAACCAAGGAAGGTCTGCCGCAATTGGGACATCCAGACAGTCCCCACGTTGCCCCGGATGGCGCTGTCTGGTTCACGACCTTGCCCACCGGATCCGCGGATGCGAGTGGCGTTTGGCGCTATGATCCGGCGGCGGCTGGAACCGGCCTGCGCGCCTTCGAGAATTTGAGCAGGAAATCGGGCGTTCTCGCTGAGGTTTCTTACTCCGTCGAATTCGCGCCGGATGGCGTCGTTTGGATGGGCACGGCCCGAGGCGTCTCCCGCTATGACGGCCATACCATCGTTAATTTTACGGAAGCAGATGGACTAGGCGCCGCAATGGTTCCGGTGATACACCGCACCGCAGATGGTGTGCTGTGGTTCGCGACCGCACAAGGCGTGACGCGCTACGACGAGAATGAGCTCCGGAATTACAACTTGGCAGATGGCCTGCCTGGGGAACACATTTTCGCGAGTTTATCTGCAAGGGATGGTTCCCTTTGGTTCGGCGGACTCGGATGGGTAGCGAGATTCGATGGACGGCATTTCCAAGCTTTCGGGGTCAAAGACGGAATCCCTTCGGGCGCTGTCTGCGCCATCCGGCAAGCGCCGGACGGCATGATTTGGTGTGGCGCGGAAGGTGGGTTGGCCTGGTGGAATGGGCAAACGTGGACCTTGGCGGTCTCAATCGAGTCAAGCGCCGGGGAACTTGGGCAGCTAAGGGCCATGGATATTGACGCCGACGGCTTGATTTGGTTCGGCACTCGGAAAGGGCAACTCGTCTTCCACCGACAAGGAGTTGACGCCATGTACCATCTTTTCAAAGGGCCTGGACCAAACTCAGTCGCATCGCTTTTGACGGACCGAGAAAAGAGTGTGTGGGTGGGATTTAATGGAGGGGGCGGCTTGGAGCGCTACGACCGGGGCAAAGCCATAAATCACTGGAGATACGAGTGGAACCGCGCCGCCACTTTCACGACGACCAACGGTCTTGCGGATGCCTTCGCGCTCGCTCTGTATCGAGAACCTGCCGGACCGCTCTGGATCGGCGGCTACGGCTTGACCAGGTTCGATGGCAAACAATTCACCACCTTCTCGGCCAATCATGAGGCGGGCCAGGATATGGTATGGAGTCTCACGCGAGATTCCGAAGGCTTGCTCTGGGTGGGTCGTCAAGCGGGCGTGCGCGTATTTGACGGCCAGAGTTGGTCTGGTTTCACCACCCGGCACGGATTGGCCGGCAGTTTCGTTGGCTCAATAACTCAGGATCGCGATGGATTTCTCTGGTTTGGCACGCACAAAGGACTGACGCGCTATAAGAAAGTGAAAGCGGCGGCAGCCCGACCAATGCTTGCCCTTCAGACAGACCGCGAATATACCGATCTTGCTTCGCTGCCAAGAATCACCACCGGCGAACGTGTGACTCTCAAATGGAATTTGGTAGATCTGCGCACGCCTCCAGAAAGCCGACAGTACCGTTGGCAAATGGTTTCTGGCATCGCAACGACAAACACGCTTGCCGGAAAGTGGCAGGCCACGACCACCGAGTCGCAACTCGACTGGAGCACCAACCGGGCTGGTCACTACACCTTCGCCGTGCAATACATTGATCGCGATCTAAATTACTCGCCGCCGGCCCTGGCGTTTTTGAGTCTCGTGCCGCCTTGGTATTTGGATGCGCGGATTGCGGGACCGATTTTGGCAGCGAACGTAGCCCTACTCGGGGTCGCGGTCCTTTCGAGTATTCGCTCCCGAAGGCGCAAGATCGAAGCCGAGCGGCTCCGGGAGCGGTTGTGGGCGGAGGAACATAAGGCCCGCGAAGCGGCCGAACAAGCGAACCAAGCCAAATCGCAATTCCTCGCCAGCATGTCGCACGAATTGCGCACACCGCTCAACGCCATCATCGGTTACTCGGAAATCGTGCAGGAAGAACTCACCGATTTGGGTGTGAACGAGGTCATCCCCGATTTGGAAAAGATCAATGCCGCGGCGCGTCATCAGCTTGGACTGGTGAATGACATTCTCGATCTCTCGAAAATCGAAGCCGGCAAGATGACGCTCTTCATCGAGGAATTCGATGTGGCGAAACTGGTGAACGAAGTAGTGGCAACGGTGCGGCCGTTGGTGGCCAAAAAACAGAACGGTCTGGAAGTGGATTGCCCGCCCAACCTCGGTACGATGTGCACCGACCAGACCAAGCTGCGCCAGGTGCTCTTCAATCTTATCAGCAATGCGGCGAAGTTTACTGAGCGCGGAACAATTACGCTGCGGGTGAAATCTGAGATTTCCAGTTTGAGATTTGAGATCAGTGACACCGGCATCGGGATGACGCCCGAGCAGGTGGGCAAGCTGTTCCAGGCTTTCACACAAGCCGAGGCGAGCACGGCGAAGAAGTACGGCGGCACAGGGCTAGGCCTCGCGCTCAGTCGGAAATTCTGCCAGCTGATGGGCGGGGAAATCACAGTGGCGAGCGAGGTGGGTAAGGGGTCGGCGTTTAGCGTCTCGCTGCCCCGGGGAAGTGCTAGCAACATATGAAATTCAATCACCAATCCTCCGAATCATCAGAAACTTCAAACTCCCAAGCTCGACGAAGTCACCCCCGCGCATCCATCCGACACGGCTTCGGAAAGCGACATCTCTTCCAGAGCCGGATATCGGGCGGCGGACTCTTTCTCCTCCTGGTCTGCTTTCTACTCGCAACCCCGGTCCTCTCTCAAACGCCGGCGCCCAACCGTATCCTCGAACTGGACGGCAACGAAAGCTATGTCGAATTGCCGAACCATATTTTCACCAATCTGACCGAAGCGACGATCGAAGCGTGGGCCGCCTGGGACCGGCTGGAGCTGTATTCACGGTTCTACAGCGTCGGGAGCTTCGGTGCGGACGGTGGAGTGGGCATCTGGGAAAAAGGCAGAGTTCTGCATCTGTTTTTCGGCCACCGCAACCAGAGTGTGCAGTCAGCGGTGCTCAATGCCCATGGTTTCGATACAAACCAATGGGCGCATTGGGCGGCGGTCACCGGCCCTGGCGGGATGCAACTGTTCGTCAACGGGCATCTGGTCGCGAGCAACCGCTTTGAAGGCAGCTTCGCCGGGCTGCCCGAAACGCGGCCACACAGCATAGGCCGCCAGAATGACGGGCCATTTTTCACCGGGCGTGTGGATGAGCTTCGCATTTGGAGCCGGCGCCGGTCGCAGCAGGAGATCCGGTCGAACCTCTTCACGCGCCTCACTGGAAAGGAAGAAGGGCTGGCCGCGCTGTGGAATTTCGACGATGGGACAGCGCGCGACGCCAGCACGAATCGTTACCACGGCACCTTGAAAGGCAATGCGCGCGTGGTCGTGGCGGAGGTGCCGTCCGAAAGGCAGTCACTCAGAGATTATCGCGAGACCGAGGGTAAGCCCGTGGCAAGGCCGGGCGCGAACGTGAACGTCCTTGTCACGGCACTGGATAACAGCCCTTTGTCCGGTGTGGTCGTGGAGGCAATGAGCATCGCGGTTGGGCCGCCGGAACTTCGCGTCGGCGGTGTCTCGGATCTTTCCGGCAAAGTCACGTTTACGGATCTGCCGGCCGGGGCGTACCGCGTCGCCTGCCACGGCGGAACCGCAAACATGGATCGCCTCCTGGAGCGACAGTTCGATATTGAAGGATCGGCGCCGGTCTCTGTGTCGTTTGCGCTGCGGCCTATAGTGCAAGGAAGCTGGAGAGTGTTTACCTCGCGGGAAGGGCTGCTGAATGATTCCGTGTCCGCGATTTATTCGAGCACGAATGGATTGCTCTGGATCGGCACGGAAACCGGGCTGGATCAATTCGACGGAAGCACTTTCAAGCATTTCACTTCGAAGAACGGCTTTGTCGATGAAACCGTGTGGAGCCTGCACGGGACTTCGGATGGCACGTTGTGGATCGGGACCGGCAACGGGCTGTTCCGTTTTCATGGAGGCAAGTTGATCCGAGAGGAGTTGCCACCTCATTCGTCGGCTGATCCCAAAATTATTATTTACTCCATCGGCGGCGATCACGCGGATCGAATGCACTTCGGAACGTCGAGTGGCATCCTGGAACGAACGGGCGCCGCTTACGCGTGGAGAAGTCCGGTGGCTGCAGGCTTAACTGTTTATTCGACTATGCTCCATCAAGGAGAGCTTTTCGTGAGCACAGCGTTCGGTGCGGTCGTGTTGGGCGCGGGCAATTACCGCCGCATCCAGGCGCCTGGCAGCTCGAGCGACGTATTCCAATCGATGGCGGTGTGGAAGAACCGGATTTGCTTCGGGTCAATCGATGGAAAAGTTTTTGTGCTGGAAGAGGGCGGGCTGCATGAAAGGCTGAGTTCGGCTGACGGAATTCCGTCCAGTGGGATCTGGTGCATGTCGCCGACCACTGATGGCACGCTCTGGCTTGGGACGACGGCTGGGCTGCTGCGATACGATGGTGAGAGCGTTATTTCCTTCGCCCACCATGAAGCCTTTCAAGGCCGAGGCGTGCGAAGCTTGCACGAAGATTCAAGCGGAGCGCTTTGGATCGGTCTCAGGGGCGGCGGGTTGGTCCGCTACGATCCGGAGGCGATGGCGCATTACACCAGGCGGGACGGCCTCGCCGGCAATAGGATCACGTCGAGCGCCATGGAGAAAGACAACTCTATACTTTTTGTGTCGGTGGGTGCGGGGACTGATCCCCGCGGTGAGGTGGTGCGGTGGGATGGGAATGCGTTTCAACCAGTGCTGCCGGAGGCTGCGCGCCAGATCAAGCGCGCGCCGGATGGAGCGCTCTGGCTCGCGACGGCGCGCGGCGCTTTGCGCTATCACGGTAACGAAACCACTCGGTTCACGACCCAAGAGGGCTTGCTCGGCGATGACGTAAGGGCAATTGATTTCAGCGGCGATGGCTCGGTCTGGATCGCGCTGTTCGCCATACCAGGGGGCACGCGCCGCCTTGGAGCGAGGCGGCGTCTCCCGTTATCGAAACGGCAGCTTCGAACATCACATTCCCACCGGGAACACGTTGGTCAACCTCTTCATTGACGTTCTGTGCCAAAGCCACAACAGCCTGGTGTGGGCTGCTTGCTCGCAAACGGGCGTCGGTCGATTCGACCTCCGTCAGCCGGAGTTGGGCTGGCAACATTTTCGGTCCACGAATGGTTTGGCCCATGACAGGACGATGAGCCTCTTCGAAGATGTCGACGGAAGTGTGTGGGTCGGCACGTATGGTGGAGTTTCGCATTTTAAGGGAGGCAAAATCACCAACTATCGTAAGGTAGATGGATTCTTTGATGATGAGCGAATCTCGCGCATTTTCAGGGACCGAGAAGGATTGCTCTGGTTCGGCACGGAGGGCCGCGGGGTGGTGTGCTCGGACGGTTCGGCGTGGCTGACGCTTGATGACCGCGATGGATTCCCAGGCGAAGCTATCCGGACAATCTCTCAAGATGCCAAGGGCGATCTCTGGTTCGGCGGTTCAACTGGCCTGGTGCGTTATCGAAAATCGAAACAACGACCCAATCCGCCGAACGTCACCATCCACCTCGACCGCGAATACCAATCCGGGGAAACGCTGCCGCGCATCTCCATCGGCGAACGAGTTACGTTCCGTTACGGAGTCGTGGACACATCGGTTCGGACTGAGCACCGGCGGTTTAGCCATACACTCGTGACAGGCCTCGCTCGCGGAGAAACTCCAAAACTGAGCGCGAACCTTGGATCTGCGACGACCGCGACGGAACTCGACTGGATTCCACGGAAGGCCGGCCATGTTGCCCTGGCGGTCCAGTACATGGGCCGCGATTTGAATCGGTCGGAGCCGTGCGTGGTTATGTTGACCGTGATCCCGCAGTGGTATCAGAACGGGTGGATTGTAGTTCCGGGTGGAGCGGCACTTTTGGGATTGGTGGGCTGGGCGATTGCGGCGCGATGGCTTTACCTGCGCAAGCGCGAGGAAGCGCTGCAACTTCGAGAACAATTGCTGAAAGAGGAGTACAAGGCTCGTCGAGCGGCGGAAAGGGCGAGGGAAGCCGCCGATTCCGCGAATGCGGCCAAATCGCAATTTCTGGCCAGCATGAGCCACGAACTGCGCACGCCGCTCAACGCCATCATCGGTTACTCGGAAATCGTGCAGGAAGAACTCACCGATTTGGGTGTGAACGAGGTCATCCCCGATTTGGAAAAGATCAATGCCGCGGCGCGTCATCAGCTTGGACTGGTGAATGACATTCTCGATCTCTCGAAAATCGAAGCCGGCAAGATGACGTTGTTCATCGAAGAGTTCGATGTTGCGAAACTCGTTCAAGAAGTCGCCGCGACCATCCAACCGCTCGTAGCGAAGAACTCGAACAGGCTCGTGGTCGAATGCCCAGCCAACATCGGCACGATGCGGACCGATCAAACGAAGC
>JBFMDG010000326.1:0-8150 GCA_040754135.1 Verrucomicrobiota bacterium | reverse complement strand
TTGTTCAACCAAATGGCCGCAGAAATACCGTCTTTTTCCGGGCTGACCTGGGCGGGAATCGTTGACAGCGGAGCCGCCCTCAATCTCAATCTCAACCGCCACGAGGCGGAGCCCCGGCGCTGAGTTCTTATGGACTGGAACTTCATTCTATTCAGCGCGCTCAAAATCGTCGTGGTCGTCGGGGTTCTGATGACGTTGTTCGCCTACGGCGTGCTCGTCGAGCGGCGCGTGTCCGCTTTCATTCAGGATCGTGTCGGGCCCAATCGCGTCGGTCCGCTCGGCCTGTTGCAACCGATGGCCGATGGGTTGAAGGCGTTTCTCAAGGAGGATTTCACGCCGGCCTATGTGCGGAAAGTTTACTTCTGGATTGCCCCGGCGCTCAGTGTCGTCCCGGCGTTGCTGGTGGTGGCGATCATTCCATTCGGTTCCTTCTTGGGGAGCCAGAAAATGGTCATCGCCGATTTGAACGTCGGCATTCTCTACACGTTCGGCATCGTGTCGCTCGGCGTTTACGGAATCGTGCTCGCCGGTTATGCGGCCAATTCGAAATATCCGTTCCTCGGCGGGATCCGATCGAGCGCGCAAATGATCTCCTACGAAATCGCCATGGGCATGTCGGTTGTGCCCATTTTTATGGTGGTGGCAGATCCGGATTTTGCGCAACGCCTGACGGGATCGGCGTGGGAAAAGTTCCTCACCGGCACGAGCGATCTGAACTTGAACCGCATTGTTGCCTATCAATCGCAGTCCATTTTCAGCTGGATGATTTTCAAGCAGCCACTGGCATTTTTCATCTTTCTGATTGCGGCGTTTGCGGAAACGAACCGGTTGCCATTTGATTTGCCGGAAGCGGAGACGGAGCTGGTGGGCGGTTACAACACAGAATACAGCTCGATGAAATTCGCGCTCTTCTTCATGGGCGAATACATCAACGTCATCGCCTCGTCCGCCTTGATGGTGACGCTCTTTTTTGGCGGCTGGACGCTGCCATTTTTGGGACTTGATCAGCCCGCCGGTTCTGTGGGAATGGGGCTTGTCCACATTTTGGTGTTTTTGACGAAGGTTGGCTGTTTCCTGCTGCTGTTCATTTGGGTGCGATGGATGTTGCCGCGGTTCCGGTATGATCAATTGATGGATCTGGGTTGGAAACGATTTATCCCGCTGGCGCTGGCGAATATCGTTCTGACCGCCATCGTGCTTTGGTTCACGAAGGGCAAATGAAATTGCAATGATTGTTAAACGCAAAGAACTGACATTTTGGGAGCGGCTTTACCTGCCCGCGATTTGGGGCGGGTTCAAAGTCACCGCCCGCCATTTTTACAACACATTGTTTCGCGGCCAGACCGCGGCGAAGCAAGTCGCCGGCGGCTTTTATCCCGAAGTGAAATGGACGGTTGCGGAGGGTTATCGCGGCGCTCCGTATCTGGTGCGCGACCAGGATGGCCGAACCAAATGTGTTTCCTGTCAGCTTTGTGAATTCGTTTGTCCGCCCAAAGCGATCACCATCACCCCGCCGGGCCCGGCGGGTGTGCCGGAAGCGGGCAACGTGGAAAAAGCTCCCAAGGAATTTGAAATCAATATGCTCCGCTGCATCTTCTGCGGGTACTGCCAGGAAGTCTGCCCGGAAGAAGCGATCTTTCTGATGAAAGATTACTCGCTGAGCGGCTATTCGAGGGACGAGCTCATCTACAATAAAGAAAAGCTCCTCGCCCTTGGCGGCGTGCATCAGGACAAAATCCAGAAATGGAAAACCAAATGAACCGAGCCTGACCGCATGACTCTCCAGGACCTTTTCTTTTATCTGTTCGCCGCTTTGACGCTCCTTTGCGGATTGGCGGTGCTGCTCAACCGCAACCCGGTTAACAGCGCGATGTTTCTCGTCCTGACGATTGTTTCACTCGCCGGTCTCTTTGTCCTGTTGCACGCATTCTTTTTGGCCGCGGTGCAAATCCTCGTTTACGCCGGAGCGGTCATGGTGCTTTTCCTTTTCGTGATCATGCTGCTCGATCTCAAGGAGGAACAACGCCGAAAAATCAAAATGACTGGAATCGTGCTGGGTTTGATTTCCGTCGGATCCGTCGGCGCGTTGCTGATCCTCTCGTTGCTCTCGAGCCGCCCCGGCGCAAACTTGGCGCCACCGCAACTGGAAGGAGCCACCGCACCGCTCGGGAAAGCTTTGTTCAGTCAATATTTGCTCCCCTTTGAAATCGTTTCCATCCTGCTGCTGGTGGCCATGGTGGGGGTGATTCTCCTCAGCAAAAAAGAACTCAAGTAAATGACAACGTGCGTCACAAGCTTTCGAAGGTTCCAGCGCTGTTATGCGATCTGCCATGGGACGCCAAACGGCCTGCGCCGATTCCATTTTGTCACAGCGCAACCGCTTAACGATGTCACCTCATAAAAAATGACTGTCGGCCTCGAACATTATCTCATCGTCAGCGCGGCGCTCTTCAGCCTCGGGCTTCTCGGTGTGATCATGCGGCGCAACCTCCTCGTCATTTACATGTCGCTCGAGCTGATGCTCAATGCCGCCAACCTCGCCTTCGTCGCTTTGTCGCGATTCAATGACAATCTCAACGGGCAAATCATGGTCTTCTTCATCATCACCGTCGCCGCTGCGGAAGTGGCCGTCGGACTCGCGCTCATCGTCGCGCTCTATCGCAAGCGGCAATCGGCGCATGTGGAAGATCTGGCATCGCTGAAACTTTAGCCGGCGCTGCACTGTTATGTTTGATCAAATCGAAGAGTACATCTGGCTGGCCTTGTTCATGCCGCTCCTGGCGGCCGCCGCGATTACTCTGTTCACGCGTCGGAATGGCCGGCTGAGCGCTTTCCTGTCGATCGGCGCAGTGGGCGTCGCCTTTTTGATTTCCGTGTTTGTTTACGTGGCTGTGCCCATGCCGGAAGCAGGCCAGCCGCCGGTGCCCGTGCGCCTGGCCAAGAGCTGGATCAATGTCCCGCCGTTACAAATCGATTTCAGTCTGGGCCTCGATTCTTTGAGCATGCTCATGCTCCTGATCGTCACCGGTGTCGGCGGCGCCATTCACGTTTACTCCTACGGTTACATGCGTCAGGACGCGGGGCTGTCGCGTTATTTTGCCTGCTTAAGTCTGTTCACCTTTTCGATGCTGGGCATTGTGCTCGCGGACAATTTCCTCTTCATGTTCATTTTCTGGGAACTGGTCGGCGTCTCCAGCTATTTGCTCATCGGTTTCTGGTATGAACGCCCTTCCGCAGCCGATGCCGCCAAAAAGGCCTTCATCACAAATCGCCTCGGGGATTTGGGTTTTCTGCTGGGCATCCTGCTGATTTGGACCGTGCTGGGCTCACTGAATTTTTTCGACCTCGCTGGCAAGCTGAACAAAAATCCGCAAGCCCTCGGCGTCTATGCCACCCTCGCCGGACTGCTCATCTTTTGCGGCGCGATGGGGAAATCGGCGCAATTCCCTCTGCATGTCTGGTTGCCGGATGCCATGGAAGGTCCGACGCCTGTCAGCGCCTTGATTCACGCGGCCACGATGGTCGCGGCCGGTGTTTACATGCTTTGTCGCGTGTTCTTCCTGTTCACCGCGGCGCAGGCATGGCCCGAGAGCCTGGCCTTTTTGAACGGCATCACCGCGCTCGAGGTGATTGCCTGGATCGGCGGCATCACCGCATTCCTCGCGGCGGTGATTGCGATTCAGCAAAATGACATCAAACGCATTCTCGCTTATTCCACGCTCTCGCAACTCGGTTACATGGTGATGGCGGTCGGTTTAAGCGGTGCCACGCCCGCGATGTATCACTTGACCACGCACGCCTTTTTCAAGGCGTTGCTTTTCCTCGGAGCGGGCTCGGTGATTCACGGGCTCCATCATGAACAGGACATCTGGCAAATGGGCAATTTGAAATCAAAGATGCCCATCACGTTCTGGACTTTCTTGCTCGCGACACTGGCGCTGTGCGGGGTGCCGCCATTCAGCGGATTCTTTAGCAAGGACGCCATTCTGGCCGCGGCTTATGAACACAACATTTTGTTGTTTGGGCTGGGAGTGCTGGTGGCGGTTCTGACCACGTTTTACATGTTTCGACTGGTGTTCGTCGCGTTCCTCGGACCGGCCAAGTCGCCTGCGCCCGATCACGCCCACGAATCTCCGCTGGTCATGACAATTCCATTGATGCTGCTGGCGGTTCCAACGGTGTTGTCAGGTTTTTGGGGCATCGACACCGCCTATGGCAGGCAGCTTGGCGGTGTGCACGCCGAGCATTCCGGTTCGTTCGTGTCGCATCTCACCGGCGCCTTTGGCCACTCGCCGGCGGCGGCGATTTTTGGGCTGTTTGCTGTGCTCTTTGGAATCACCATGGCGGCGGGATTGTACTGGAACGCGGCCAACGATCCGTTGCCGGAAAAGCTCGGCGCGCTGAGCCGCACGATGCGCAACCGGTTTTATTTCGATGAGATTTACGAAAAGCTCATCGCCATCACGCATGAAGCCATTTCCTATCTGGCCAATGCCATCGACCAATGGATCATTGCCGGGCTGATGGTGAAAGGCCTGCACGGCGGGACCGATCTATTCGGCAGGGCATTGCGCCTCGTTCAAACCGGGAATCTGCAGACTTACGCTTTCCTCTTCGTGGCCGGAGTGGCTGTCATTTTGTTTTTTGTCCTCGGATTCAAATGACCTGCTGAACATGTCCAAGCTTCTTACATTGCTGGTCGCGTCGCCGTTCCTCGGAGCGGCGCTGGTGGCATTGATTCCGCGCAATTTTCAGTTTGTCATCCGCCTGATCGCGCTGTTGTCCACGGCCATCTCGATGGCGCTTTCCATCTATTTGTTCGCTGTGTTTCAGCCCGGGTTCGGCGCGGAAGTTCATTATCAACACAAAGTCCCTTGGGTTGAATCGCTCGGGATCAATTATTACGTCGGGGTGGATGGATTGAACGTCGGCCTCGTGCTGATGGCGGCCATCGTCGGGTTCGCCGCCACCGCCGTCTGCTGGGAAATTCGCGAGCGCGTAAAGGAATTCTATTTTCTCCTGCTGATCATGACCGGCGGAATCATCGGTGCATTTGCGTCGCTCGATCTTTTCTTTTTCTTTGTGTTTCACGAACTGGCGCTCATTCCCACGTTCATCATGATTGGTGTTTGGGGCCGTGGCGAACAAAAGAACTACGCCACGTTCAAGATGACGCTTTACCTGACGCTGGGCGCGCTCATCGCGCTGGTCGGCTTGATCGCGCTCTATTTGCAATCCGGGGCCAAGACCTTCGATATCGTGGCGCTCACCAAACATGTGCGCGCCAATCCCATCGGTTTGGGCACGCAGCATCTCATCTTCCCATGGTTGCTCTTTGGATTCGGCATTCTCGTTTCGCTCTGGCCTTTCCATACCTGGGCGCCGATTGGTTATGGCGCCGCTCCCACCGCCACGGCCATGCTGCACGCCGGGGTTTTGAAGAAGTTCGGTTTGTATGGTTTGATCCGCATCGCTATTCCGCTTCTGCCGGACGCGGCGCAAAGCTGGATGAACATCATCGCCGTTCTTTGCCTGGGAAATATTCTGTTTGTCGGATGGGTGGCCATGCGCCAAAAAGATCTCAACCTGCTCATCGGCAACTCGAGCGTGGCGCACATGGGATTCGTTTTTCTGGGCATCGCCAGCTTCAACTTGATCGGCTTGACCGGCGCGGTGGTGGTCATGGTCGCGCATGGTTTTCTCGCGGCGTTGACCTTTGCCCTCAGCGGTTATCTCTATAACAAGGGCGGACAACTGACGCTGAGCGAAATGGGCGGTTACCTCAAACGCATGCCATTCGTCGGGGCGGTGCTTGTCATGGCCATGATGGCGGGCTGCGGATTGCCTGGCTTCGCCAATTTCGTCGGGGAACTCATGGTGTTTTTCTCCGCGTTCAAGAAATTTCCCGTCGCCACAGCCCTTGCCTTGTGGGGCGCATTGGTCATCGGCGCGATTTACATGCTGCGGGCGATCCGGTCGATTTTGCATGGGCCCGCTCCGGAAGGCCACCCGGGACTGATCGACGCCGGAGCGATTGAACCTGACAGCTGGATGCCAGCCGCCATTTTCCATTGGGGTTGGCGCAAGCTGCCGTTCGCACTGTTGCTTTCGGCTCTTTTGCTCTTCGGATTTTATCCGGGGTTGCTCACTGAAAAAGCCAAGCATAGCGCCCAACAAATCCTCGATGTGGCGGCCAGAGTGCCGGAAAAGCCTGTGACTCCTCCGCGGCCGCCACCGAACATGAGAAAACAGGCGAGTACGAACCCCGGCCGCTAAACGATCCCGATGAACTTGTCCTTAATGCGCCTGGAACTCGCGGTCATTGGACTCGGCATTGCCATTTTGCTGGCCGATCTCTGGACACCGGAAAGGTGGAAGCGGCAACTGGGTTATCTCGCGGCCGCCTCATTATTGGTGGTGCTCGCGGCTAGTTTCTGGATGCGGCTGCCCGCCGAGGGCGTGGCTTACGCGTTCGACAAAATGTTCGTTCTCGATGCCCTCGCCCTCTTCTTCAAACGCTTATTTCTCCTCGCCGCCATCCTCGTTTTGATCATGTCCGTTGAATTCGCCGATCGCATCCAATCCGGGATTTCCGAGTACTATTCCCTGATTTTGTTCGCGCTCTCAGGAATGATGTTCGCGGCCTCGACGAATGATTTTATTCTGTTTTTTGTCGCGCTCGAATTGATCACCGTGACGTTTTATGTGCTCACCAGTTTTCAGCGCGGCCAGGTGCAATCGCTGGAAGCCGGCATCAAATATCTGATCCTCGGCGCTCTCGCCTCGGCTTTCATGGTTTACGGCATCGCACTGGTCTCCGGATTGGCGCGCACAACCAATTTCGACGGAATCGCCGCCGCCGCCAAAGGGCTTTCGGCCAAGCCGGTTTTTGTCGCGGGCCTCTTGCTCATCCTGGTGGGGCTCGCGTTCAAAATCGCTGCTTTTCCCCTGCAAATCTGGGCGCCTGACGTTTACCAGGGCGCGCCAGCTCCCACGACCGCCTTTCTCGCAGTCGGCTCGAAAGCGGCCGGATTTGTTTTGTTGCTGCGGTTTCTGTTCAACGCGATTCCTGAAGTCACGCCGGATTGGACGCGGTTGCTGTTGATGGTGGCTGGGGTGACGATTCTCTACGGCAATCTTTGCGCGATTCCGCAACGCAATTTAAAACGGTTGCTGGGTTATTCGAGCATCGCGCATGCGGGCTATCTGCTCCTCGGAATCGCCGCCATGAACGCGGCAGGCTCGTCGGCAATTCTGTTTTATTTGGCCGGATATCTCTTCACGGTGCTCGCGGCATTCACTGTGATTTGCATCGTACTGCGTGGGTTGGAAAGCGACGATGTTGTCGCCGTAGCGGGATTGCATCAACGTTCGCCCTTTCTGGCCGGAGCGATGGCCCTGGCCATGATTTCACTCGCGGGCATTCCGCCGCTGGCCGGTTTTTTTGGAAAGTTCCTCCTGTTCAAAGCGGCATTGGAACGCGGCGCTGCTCAACCCGCCTTTTACTGGCTCGCTGGTATCGCCATCGTGGGCGTGGTCATTTCTTTCTACTATTACCTCGGGATCGTGCGTGCCATCTATTGGTCCTCGCCCACGCCGGAAGGTCAGCCGCTTCGGCTTAGCCTGGTCACGCGCGTTTCATTGGTCGTTTGTATGGCGGGAATGATTTACCTGGGTGTATTTCCGAATGATGCCGTCAATCTGGCGCTTGAAGCGGTCAAGACGCTCCGATTTGCCAGTTAGTTTGAGATGTTTGTTTGGCAGAGGTCGAAGTCCGCGAGCACTGCCACACGATTCTCGTTTTGAATTCGCGTTCAAGCATTGGTGTCGGGCTGTGTGAACATTCGAACGGGGGAATTGAATAGGATTGCCGCCCAGTTGCCTTTTATTAATTTCCTGCTTTCCTATGGCCACTCGATGTTGAACGCGACAACCCAATCTTCCTTGCCGAAATGGCGAACACTTCTGGTCCTCGGCCGAGTCTCCAATCTGCCCACCGTCTGGTCCAATTGCCTCGCCGGCTGGATTCTCGGCGGTGGCGGCGAGATTTGGAAATTATTGTGGCTCTGCGTGGCGGCCACTTTCCTTTATGTCGGAGGCATGTATCTGAACGATGCCTGCGATGCGGAGTTCGATCGCAAGCACCGGCC
>JBFMDG010000325.1:0-8177 GCA_040754135.1 Verrucomicrobiota bacterium | reverse complement strand
TAGCAAATTCCTGGCGTGTGATAGCAAATTCCTGGCGTGTGATAGCAAATTCCTGGCGTGTGATAGCAAATTCCTGGCGTGTGATAGCAAATTCCTGGCGTGTGATAGCGAATTCCTGGCGTGTGATGGCAAATTCCTGGCGTGTGATAGCAAATTCCTGGCGTGTGATAGCAAATTCCTGGCGTGTGATAGCAAATTCCTGGCGTGTGATAGCAAATTCCTGGCGTGTGATACCGAATTCCTGGCGTGTGATAGCGAATTCCTGGCGTGTGATACCGAATTCCTGGCGTGTGATAGCGAATTCCTGGCGTGTGATAGCGAATTCCTGGCGTGTGATAGCGAATTCCTGGCGTGTGATGGCGAATTCCTGGCGTGTGATAGCAAATTCCTGGCGTGTGATACCGAATTCCTGGCGCCAAGGTCTCCTTCCGGTGATTGGGATTGACGTTTTGGCGTGCGGCATGGCGGGTCGCCCAATCGTGGATGCACCGTTGGCATGCACGCCTGCGCAAGTTCCAGTTGACTCGGCTGAAGCAATGCCGAAGTTAGTGCGCGTTGAAACTGATTGTCCTGCATCATCACTATCGGCCAGGTGGGATTCGACGCGTCATCGAGTTGGCTGCCCCTTGGATTGTTCGCTCCGCGCGGGAGCCTGTCGAAGAATTGATTCTCGCCGGGGGCGAACCGCCCGATCTTGATTGGCAAGCGCTCTTTGCCAGAAACATCCGGCCTGCGACCGTTCGATATTTTATCGATGGTTCCTTCAGCTACTTTTCGGAACAGAAAAAACTCCCACGGCAAATCGCGAGGAATATTCAGAGCGCATTGGATTCGCTCTTCGATTCGATCGAGCCCGACAAAACTGTGGTCTGGTACCACAATCCGGGCATCGCCAGAAATCTGTTGCTGACCGAGGCCTTGGCGCGGGCGTGCCACCGCCGTGATCTCCGCCTGCTTTTTCATCACCACGATTGGTGGTTTGACAATCGGTGGCTGCGCTGGGCTGAACTTCGGCGCTCCGGGTTCGCCACGCTGAGTGAGACCGCCCGCTCCGTGTTCCCGCCATTGCCCAACGTTCAACACGCAACCATCAACGAGGAAGATGCCTTGCGGCTGAAAAAGTTCTTTCCGGGTCGCGCCCATTGGATTCCAAATCCGGCCCACAACGAACCAATGGCCAAGTTTGGCCGCACACGATTCGCGCGCCGTTGGCTGCAGGAAAAACTCGAATCGGGCAACGATCCCATTTGGATTCTTCCCTGCCGCGTTTTGCGCCGAAAGAATTTAGCGGAAGCACTGCTGTTAACTCGATGGCTGCGGCCTTCCGCCTGGCTGGTCGTCACGGGCGGCCCTAGTTCCGCCGATGAGGAACGATACGCGCATCGATTGGTGCAAACGGCGGAAGAGCGGCGCTGGAAATTTCAGTTGGGTCTGCTGCGCGGACCCGAACCGCAAAAGCCGTCGATCCCCGAATTGCTGGCCGCCAGCGAGACTGTTTTGCTGACTTCGTTGCAGGAAGGATTTGGACTGCCGTTTCTGGAAGCCGCGGCGGCTCATCGGCCATTGATCGCGCGGCAGATTTCCAATATCGCTCCTGATCTGCGGCGGTTTGGTTTTCGTTTCCCTTACGCTTACCAGGAACTCCTGATCGATCCCGCACTTTTCGACTGGAACGCAGAACGCAAACGTCAATCAGAGCTGTTCTCGGCATGGCTGCGGCAACTTCCGCGTACTTTGCGGCCAGCGGTGGGCCGGCCGCCTGTGCTCGAGTCCACAGATTTGCCCAGGCCAGTGCCTTTCAGCCGGCTGACATTGACCGCGCAGCTCGAAGTGCTATGCGCTCCGGTGGAAACCTCCTGGAATGCCTGCGCGCGGCTGAATCCGTTTTTGCGCAGATGGCGCCGCGCCATTGCCGCAGATGGCTTGCGGCCTACCCATTGGCCGCAACGCGCCGATTCCTGGCTCAGCGGATTGGCATACGGCCGGCGGTTTTGGACCGCGTTGGCAGCGGCGGCTCAAACGCCGCGGCCCCCCGCAGCCGTTGCCGCGCAGCAATCCTTTCTTCGTGACAAACTCGCCGCTGGCAATCTTTACCCTCTCCTCTGGTCGCGCGACACATGAAGGTTCGAGCCGTCATTCTCGATCTGTACAAGACGCTCCTGGAGGTCGGGCCGCCGCCCGCGGACGCGGAGGAGCGCTGGGAATTTCTTTGGGAAGATATGCTGGCCGACGCGGCGCGACTGACGCTTTCTGAATTTGCGGAAGGCTGCGAAAAAATCATCGCGGAAGAACACTCGTTGGCGCGGGGATTAGGTATCAAGAACCCGGAAATCTATTGGCCAGCGGTGGCGCGACGCGTTTTGCCAGAACTCGAACGGCTCCAGGAAACCGAGCTCGACACATTTCTTCTTCGTCACGCGCAATTGCAACGCACCATTCGGCTGATGCCAGGGGCTGCCGAGGCGCTCCTGGAATTGAGGGCGCGAAAATTGTTCCTGGGAATCATTTCCAATTCACAGCCCTACACCGTGCGGGAATTGGATCTCGCGCTGGGCGAAACCGGACTGGACCGATGCCTGTTCCATCCGGAGTTGTGTTTCTGGTCTTATCAGGCCGGGTTTAGCAAACCCAATCCGCATGTGTTCCGTTGGATCTCAACGCGCCTGCGCATGCTGGGAATTCTTCCGGCTGAAACCCTCATGATTGGCGATCGCCTCGACAATGACATTCTGCCAGCCAAAGCCCAGGAATGGAAAACGTGGCAATTGCTTCCCGAACGCGGTGGTCCTAACCAAAGTGATCAGGGCACCTGGTTTAATTTTCGTGAAGCACTCGTCAGCGGAAAAATCTGATTTGCTGCTGAGCGATCGTTGAGAGCGCCGGAGCGAGATCCAAAGCGCGGCATTCATACCGATGAGGTCGCGAATGGACCGATTGTGAAATGAAAAGGGCGGGGCTGAATCGACTGAACGGATTGTACCGATGCGAAGGCCGCGCTCGAACGCGTGGAATTTCCCTCTCCCACCGGTGATCAATTGCCGAGAATACGCCGGGCTTCGTCGAGGAAGATGCCTTTGAAATTCATTTCGAGCGCTTGCGGATTGGTCGCCTTGGCCAGGGCTTCTTTTTCTGTGATCTTGCGCGCTTTGACCAGGTTGAAAAGCGCCTGGTTGAAATTCTGCATGCCGTCTTCGATGCCGGTCTCGATGGCTGCGGGCAATTTATCGAGCCGGTTTTCTTCCATCAGCTTTTTCACCGTTGGCGTATTGATCATGATTTCGAGCGCCGGCGTCACGCTGCCATTAATGGTCGTGACCATGCGCTGGCAGACCACGGCCTGCAACGTACTGGCCAATTGACGCCGAACTTGCTCGCGCTCATCCGCCTTGAAGAAATCCAGAATGCGCGTGACCGATTGCGCGGCGTTGGTGGTGTGCAACGTCGAGAGCACCAGGTGACCGGTATCGGCAGCGCTCATGGCGGCGGTGAAACTGGTGGCGTCACGCATTTCCCCAATCATGATGATGTCTGGATCCTGTCGCAGAATGTGCTTGAGACCCATTTCGAATGATTGTGTATCGAGCCCCACCTCACGCTGTTCGATGACCGATTGATTGTCATCGAAAACGTATTCGATCGGATCCTCGAGCGTGATGATATGCTTTTTGAAAGTGGCGTTGATGTGCTCGATCATGGCGGCGAGAGTCGTCGATTTGCCGCAACCGGTCGAGCCGGCCAGGAGCACGATGCCGCGGGGAGACTCGGCGATTTTCTTCAACGTTTCGAGCAAACCGAGCTCTTCAAAACTTGGGACGCGCGTTTTGACGTAGCGCATGGCGAGGCAGAATTGCCCGCGTTGCTGAAAAACATTCGTCCGAAACCGGCCCAATCCCGGCACGTAATAGGAAAAATCAACTTCGCGATCCGCATCGAGCCGAGCGATGGCATGCTTCGGCACGATTGCGGAGACGACCTTATTGACCCATTCCTCGGTGGGGGTAGGGGCTTCGATCGCGACCAACTGGCGGTTGATGCGAAAAATGACCGGGGTATCGATTTTGATATGGACGTCTGAGGCGCCGCCTTGAATGGCGGTTTGCAAAATACGATGAAACAGTTCCATCTGGAGTGGGCAGAATGAAGCAGCGAATAATCCTAAAGGCGAGCAGAAAATGCGAGCTGAGCCAAACGTTCCTGCGATTGACGCGAAAGATTCATGAAGACCATGGCGACGGTGTATCCAGTGTGGCGATTGCCATGGCATTCAACCACGACTCCGGTGCAGTGGATTTTCTTACCGTCCACCGGTGAAAACAGGTCCACCGTCATTTCCGTCCACGCGGGGATCGAGTGATCACTGCGAAACTCGATTCCATTCTTTCGAATTCGGATGGAATTGGCCGGGAGTGAAAGACGAGTTTGAGGTGCGTGAACTTTGACAGCTTGAAAGACGCCCGAGGTATCGAGTTTGGTCGTGCTCATAACGGATGAGCTAAAATATCATCTTCATTCGGAACGTCAATGAAACTGCTCACCATTCTATCACCGCGGCGCCCCAGGTGAGTCCCGCACCGAAAACCACCAGCAAAATCAGATCGCCCCGCTGCAGTCGTCCGCTTTGCACGGCCTCATCCAAAGCAATCGCTACCGACGCCGCCGAGGTGTTTCCATACTTCTCGAGATTCACGAATAATTGTTCCGGCGTCGCGCCCAACCTCTCGCCCACCGCGTCGATAATCCTCCGATTCGCCTGATGCGGGATGATGCATTTGATCTGCGATATATCGAGCTCGCATCGGCGCAGCGATTCCTGCGCAGCAGTGAACATGGCATTGACCGCGTTCTTAAACGTTTCCTTTCCGTCCATGCGCAGGTAATGCAAACGCGACGCCACCGAATCCGGTGTGGCGGGGCAACGACTGCCTCCGCCAGGCATGCAGAGCAAGCCGGCCTTGTTTCCATCGGCTCCCATGCAGGCCGTCAGCAAACCGTGGCTGTTGGGTCGGTTCTGCAAAATCGCGGCGCCCGCGCCATCGCCAAAAAGCACGCAGGTATTGCGATCGCTCCAATCGATGATGGTTGAAAGTTTCTCCGCGCCGATCACCAGCACCGTGTCGTAGGTGTGCGACATGATGAATTGCTGGCCAATCTCGAGTCCGTAAATGAAGCCGGAACAGGCCGCTTCGATGTCGAATGCGGCTGCGCGCCGGGCGCCGATTTTCTGTTGCACCAGACAGGCCGTGGACGGAAACAACATGTCGGGCGTGATGGTCGCGACGATGATCAGGTCGATTTGCTCTGGAGTAATGCCCGCTCTTTTGATGGCCAGAAGCGCCGCCTTCGATGCCAGATCGGAAGTGAACTCGTCTTCCGCGGCGATGCGCCGTTGTTTAATGCCGGTGCGCGAGGTGATCCAATCGTCGGTCGTTTCCACCATTTTCTCCAGGTCCGCGTTCGTCAGAATGCGGGCTGGGACGTATGAACCGACCGCGGCAATGGAGCAGGTGCGGCCTCGGAAATCGTGGGCGGCCCGAGGATTCTTCAGGGATCTGTGCGAGGTGCTCATTCGGCTGTCGTGACGAGCAACGGTTGAGAGGATGTTTCAGAGGCGAGGATTTCATTGGCGCGCGCCACTTCGGATTGAATGGTCTTGGCGATTTGATGCCGAACCGATTCGGCGGCCACGCGCACCGCATTCATGATCGCGAATTCACGCGCTGAGCCATGGGCTTTAATGACGTTTCCGTTCAATCCCAGCACGGGTGCACCGCCATAGGTGTCCGGATCCATGCGGCGTTTGATGTGCATCAGAGCGCCTTGCGCGAGTTTCGCCCCGATTTTACGCACGGGATTGGCCGTCAGTTCTGATTTCAACAAACGCACGATGCCCCGGCCCATGCTTTCGCAAGTTTTCAACACGATATTCCCAACGAAACCGTCCGTCACCACCACATCGACCGCGTCGTTGAACAGATCATGTCCTTCGACATAGCCGACAAAATGAAGATCGATTTTCTGAAAGAGGCGGGCCGATTCGCGGGTGAGATCATTTCCTTTAATTTCTTCCTTGCCGTTGCTGAGAACACCGACGCGGGGACGTTTGTGCCCGAGTATTTCGCGCGAATAAACACTGCCCATGATCCCGAATTGCACCAGGTTCAGCGGTTTGCAATCCGGAGTGGCGCCAGAGTCAATGAGGACGAATTCCCGTTTGGCCGTCGGAATGACGGTGGCAATGGCCGCGCGATCGACCCCTTCGAGCGGCCGCAATCGAATGGTGGCCGCAGCGATGATGCCGCCGGTATTGCCTGGGGAAATGACCGCTTCGGCGCGCCCATCTTTTACCAGGTCGATGGCGCGGAGAATGGAACAATTCTTTTTTTTGCGCAGGCCCACCACGGGTTTGTCTTCCATCGTGAGCACCTGATCGGCGTGGAGGTATCGAAGGCGTTCATCCCGGCAATGACACCGGGTTAAGGCGCTCTTGATCTGCGGCTCGTCGCCAACGAGGTAGAGTTCGGTGATGCTTTTATTCGCTTCCAACGCGAGCCGCACCCCTTCGATAACCACGCCGCAACCGTGGTCTCCGCCCATGACGTCGACTGCGATGCGCATAAAGTAAAAGAGCGCAGAGGGCACTCACTTCCTTCTGCGCTCCGGAAAATGTTAACCGAGCGCTTCGACGGTAATCACCTGCCGGCCTTTGTAAAAACCGCAAGCGGGGCAGACACGATGAGGAACGTAAGGAGCGGCACACTGCGGGCATGTGCTCAATTGAGGCAGTTTCAGCACGCTGTTGTAAGCGCGACGCATGCGCTGCCGGCTTCGGGATGGCTTCCGTTTGGGTACGCCCATAATATTTTTCTAAAACTTGAGTTTGTTCAATTCGTCCCAGGCTGCCGAACCCTGGACGCTGGAAATGGCGCCGCTCGGATGCTGGGTTTGAGCTGCTTTCGGCAGCCCGCTGCATTCTGTTTCACACAACGGATGCTGCGGAAACGCGAGCAAAATATCTTCCCGCACATAGGGCGTCAAGTCCACGCAGTCATTGTCCACTCGCACCGCCTCTTCGCCTTCCAAGGGCAAATTGATCACGTGATGCTCCAAAACGAGCTCTTGATGAAACGATTTCAAACAGCGCACGCACTCGCAATTCAGCCGCAACCGCAACGTCCCTTGCACCAGGACATTTGCCCCCAAACGCGTCGCCTCGAGCTCATATCGAAGCGGTTGCGTGACCTGAATCATTTCGTCGACACGTTGCAAATCCAATTCTTCCGGAGGCAATTCCCCCGTCAATTCGAGAGGTTCATCCTTCTCCAGATGCCGCAAGTTAATGATCAGTGCCATAAAACAGCTCACTCCTGAGGAGGTTTATTTGCAAATTTTTGCGCTAAAGCCCTTTTCACCAACGGAGGCACAAAAGGACTCACATCTCCACCCAGCCGCGCAATTTCTTTCACAATCCGCGAACTGAGGAAGGTGTAAGTGTCTTTCGGCATCATAAAAATCGTTTCAACGCGTTCATTGAGCTTGCGATTCATCAATGCCAACTGAAATTCGAACTCGAAATCCGATACGGCCCGCAAGCCGCGGATGATGGCGTCGCCACCGCGCTTCTCGACATATTCAACGAGCAATCCATCGAATGTATCGACCTCGACATTTTGGAGATGTTCAACCGAGCGTGCGACCAGCTCTTTGCGTTTGCTCAAGCCGAACAGCGGACTTTTGCTTTCGTTGGTGGCCACGGCCACGATGACCAGATCGAACAGCTTGGCCGCGCGCTGAATCACATCCAGATGCCCATTGGTTAGAGGATCGAAGCTGCCCGGATAAATCACCGTTCGCATGGGCAGAATGTATCACGCTCCCCCGGCAATGGGCAAAGCAATCCCGCCTGAGGCTTGCTGTCGAACGTCGAAGGCTCCGGTGGGAGGGCGGAGCTCCGCGACGCCCACGAAGGGGCATGGCGCAAAGGGCAAAGAGCAGAGAGCAGAGGGGGAGCGCGTCCCCTGTCCTCCGAAGTAGTCTGCTACGAAGGGAGGACGCCTCGGGCGCAGTTTTCGCGCCCTCGCGTAAAACATTTTGGATTGGATACAGAAACAAGATGAATGGCCGTCGCCAAATTGACAGGCGAGACGCCTGTCCTACGCTTACCCCCCTTGCCTCGCCGA
>JBFMDG010000324.1:0-8184 GCA_040754135.1 Verrucomicrobiota bacterium | reverse complement strand
CCGGCTCGTCGTAAAATGCGTCAGGCGAGGAGTCGAACTCACGATTTCTTTGCCGCGGCGGGTTTCTCAGCCTTTTCCTGCTCCTTCTTCTCGTCGGGATTGGGATCTCCCGGAAGTCGCACTTTGGTCCCATCCTTCAGGCCGGTTTGCCCGGCGACGACGATCTGGTCCCCTTCCTTGAATCCGGAGAGAGGTTCGACATGCAATTTGTCTGCGATTTTCGGAGTCAACACCACCCGTTCCACTTTCCGATCGGGGAGCAGGCGGAAGACATAGAGCTGCTCACCATCCGGGACGATGGCCCGTTTGGTGATGAGCAGCGCGTCATCATGATTGGCGGTGACCAACTCGACATCGACATACATGCCCGGTCGTAATGGGCCGATTTCCCTGAACCCGACCGTCACCTTAACCAGACCTGTTTTGGAATCGACCACCGGAGCGATGCGCTTTACGAACCCGGTGAATTCGTGGTCGCCCAACGAGCTGGCTTTCACCCGCGCGGGCAAATCAAGCCGGAGGTCCGGCAGATTTTTTTCCGGCAGATGGATTCGGGCGATGATCGATTTGAAATCCACGATATCGAAGAGGTGCTGATTCACATTGACGAGGTCGCCATATTTGACGAGCCGCTTGCTGATGGTGCCGTCGATGGGCGCGCGGATTTGCGTATATTCCAATTCCCGTTGTGCATCGGCGAGGGCGAGTTCCAACTGTTTTAATTCGAATTGGGCGTCATTGAATGCCTGCTGGCTGATGAGTTTCTGGTCGAACAAAGCTTTTTGGCGTTCGAATTCCTGTTTGGCTTTTTCGAGTTTGACCTCGGCTTTGGCGAAGGCGGTTTTTTGCATGTCATCATCCAGCCGGACCAACAACTGGTCCTTCTTCACGATGTCGCCTTCCTCGACGAGCAATTCGGTCACGCGATTGGCCGTGCGGGCGAACACCTTGACCTCCTCCTCGGCTTCAAGATGGGTCGAATTGCGGAGGGTGGATTCGAGACGGCCTTTGCCGATCGACACGACTTCCACCGGGACGGCGCGGTCCTTGTTGGCTTTCGGATCATTGGCGTCCGCTTTGCCTTTGCGGCAGCCTGACAATAACAACGACAGGCCGATCAAAAGGAGCAGCCCGCCTGATTTAAAAAGTTTCATTCAGTTCGTTCCGGCTATATTGACACCGAACCGCGGGAATTTGCATGCACTAAATGGCACGGCCCGCGGGAGCAGGACACCGCCGCAAGCAATTTGTTGCAAACAATCTTGAATCAGGCAAAGTGTCGGGCAGCTCTGTCACAATGGGTTGCCCGCGCGAGTGGCGGAATGGCAGACGCGCCAGACTTAGGATCTGGTCCCGAAAGGGGTGGAGGTTCGAGTCCTCTCTCGCGCACCACTTCAATCTCCACGTTTATCCAGCCATCCTGGAATGACTTCTCGAAATGACTCGCGCTTGGAACCCTTCGAATCCTTGAATGCTTCATTTGCGCAACAAGTGAACGGATGAACGATCCGCTTTTGCGAATTCGTGAACTTCGTGGATTCGTGGAGACTGGGCGGATTTTAGGACCGGGATTTTTGAAGCCTCATTTCAATTCAGCACGAGCGCGGGAGTTTTCATCATTTTGCGTCGGGCTATCCAACGACCGGCTGAAGCGAAAATGATCCGGGAGCCGCTGGCAGAGTCGCATCCAGGCATCGGTAAACTGCTGCTCCTCGAGCGGTTCAAGGTGTGTGCCTTGAAGGGGAATGCGGCGGGCAGCCAGCGTTTGCGAAAGCAAAATCAAATCGTCCACGGAAAACTCGGTGAATGGGAGCTGGGTGATTTTGGCCGTGCCATCGTCGCTGACCGACAAAATGTTTCTTCCATCCGGGCTAAGCACACTGGCGTTAATCCGTTTCTCGTGCAGACGCATCTCGGAAATGAGTTCTCCAGTGGCGGCTTCCCAAACGCGCAAAATGCCGTCCACCGAACTCAACAAAACAAACCGCCCATCCGGACTGAATTCCGCGCCCAAAACAATGCTGCCATTGATCAGCGGCGGGGTAATGGGAGCGCCGCTTTCCACGTCCCAGACCCGGGCGGTTCCATCCTCGGAGGCGGTGACCAGTCGCCGGCCGTCGCGACTGAAATTAGCCGCGTAAACGATGTCACCGTGCTCGAAAATGCGCTCCGCTTTGGAGGCATTCTGAGCTTTCCATAGCATGGCAGCCCCTTTGATCAAACGCCCTTCGCCGCCAGTGACCGTCGCGATCCAACGTCCGTCCGGGCTGAAGCTGGCTCGAAAAACGATTCCGGTATGCATCATGGCCGGACCCGTTTTGCTTCCTTCGGGCAACTGCCAAAGTTGGGCGGTGCGATCCGCGCTCGTGGTGATCACGGCATTGGCGGTGGGACTGAAGGCGGCAAAGACTACGGCGTCCTGATGCACCAAAGGTGGCGTGAGCGGCTGTCCTGTCTGAACATCCCACACTCGCGCTTCGCCATCCTGATCGGTTTGGGGAGTTTGCGGACCGGAAAAATCGCGCAACAAAGTGCTGCTGGCCGCAGCGAGACGTCGAAATTTGCCGCTGGCCGTCACGACGCGCTTGCCAGCGGAATCGAACTGGACGCGCCAAACGGTGTTGGAATGTTGCAGGCCTGGGCCGATGGGCCGGCCGGTTTTGGCATCCCAGAGGCGCGCCGTACCATCAGCACTCGCCGTGGCAATCCACTGAGAATCGGGACTAAACGTGGCGTGATAAACCGCTCCCTGATGCTGCAGCGGTGGCAAGACCGGTTGACCGGTGCGCGCATCCCAAACCCGCGCCGTGTGATCGACACTGGCCGTCAGCACCAGCTGCCCATCGGGGCTGAACTCGGCGTGCAATACTTCATTCCGATGACGCATCGTGAGGTTGCTGGACGATTCGGTCGGCAAACGCCATTGCCGCACCATGCCATCCGTGCTGGCGGTGATGATCTGCTGTCCGTCGCGCGTGAATGAAGCGCCGAGCAGAAAACTGCAATGGTTCAGCACGGCCAATTGCGCTCCTCCCGACCGCGTGGTCCATAATCTCGCGGTTTTATCGAAGCTGGCCGAAAGCACGCGATGGCCATCCGGAGCGAACTGGGCCGTGAGCACACCATGATTGTGTTTGAAAGGAGCCAACACCATCCGGCCAGTGTGAGCGTCCCAAATCGTGACGGTTCCCGCAAAGTTGGCGGCCGCGATCAACGTATCGTCGGGACTGAAAGAAGCCTGGTAGAGCACTCCCTCGACTTTCCCTTGCGGCATATCCAACGAGCAGACCGCTTGACCGGTTCGAGCATCCCAAACCCGGAACTCTCCTCCATTCATATCCGAGGCTGCGGTCACGATCTGCGTCCCCGCATGATTGAATTGAGCGTCCAAAACATAACGGCCATGTTGCAACACGATTGGTGCGAGATTGCTCTTCAGGTCCCAGATTTTCGCTGTTCGATCCATGCTCCCGGTCAGAACATACTGATTGTCTTGACTGAACGATGCGATGGTCACCCAGGCTTCGTGAGGGAGATCGCGAACGATGGCTCCATTCCGCGTCAGATCCCAGATGCGCGCGATACCGGATTTTCCCGCGGCGACCAGGAATTGGCCATTGGGACTAAACTCCGCGTGGGTGGCTAACCCCTCGAGTTGCAACGTGGGCACCAGCGGCTTTCCGCTCGAAGCGTCCAGAATGGAGATTTTGCTGACCACTTCACCGGACGAGGGATCTTCCGACTGAATGGTGACAATCTTAAGCCCGTCGGGGCTGAAGACATTGTATCGAATCCGATACATCGGCGGGCGGCCACCGCTGAAGAAAATCGGTGGGGAGAGCGGGGTTCCCGACGCAAAATCCCAAATACGCAATTCGGAAGGATCGAAACGGTTGGCCACTGCATCATGACCGCTGATCATGGCGAGGCGGTCTTCCTTAGGGCTGAGTTGAGCGAGCCACACCGCCCGGTCATGGAACCAAACGCGACTCAGTTGCGGTGTTTGTTGAAGAATTGAACCGATGCGGATGCGGTGAATATCCTGAGAGGCATTGCGCTCTGCGTCCAGGCGGAGGGCTTCCACGTACCACAAGAGCGCGCCCGAGAGATCGCCTTCTTTTGCCAGGTAAACTCCATTGATGACATTGAGACGGGTCAGACGCTGGCGGCTCTCGGCGGCGTTGCGTTCGGCGCGAGTCCATTGTGAAACGACACCCGCGAAACCGAGCCCGATCGCGGTCAGCAACAACGCCAGCAACGCGGCGACAATCGGCTTGCGGCGCACCCATTTGACTGATTTTTGCCAGGGAGTGCCTGGCCGCGCTTGAATCGGTTCAAAGCGCAGCCAACGCTCCAAATCGTCAGCCAATGCTTCGGCCGATCCATAGCGGCGGGTCGGATCTTTTTCCAGGCATTTGAGGCAAATGGTCTCCAAATCTGGATCGGCGGTCGGCGCGACCTGGCGCAAAGGCGTGGGCTCTTCGTCAACCACCCGCCGCAGAATCTTGATCGCGCTCTCTCCAGTGAAAGGTGGCTTGCCGGCGATCAGATGATATAAAATCGAGCCCAAACTGTAGATGTCGGTGGCGGTGGTGAGCTGTTTCGTCTGTCCCAAGGCTTGTTCCGGCGACATGTAAGCGGGTGTTCCAAGGATCGTGCCGCTGATCGTTAAGGCGGTGTCGGAGTGGAGTCGAGTGGCCAGACCGAAATCGGTCACGTGGGGTTCGCCTTGCGAATCGACGAGAATATTCGCTGGTTTCAAATCGCGATGGAGAATGCCGCGTTGATGGGCGTAATGAACAGCGCGGGCAATTTTGACCAGCATGATGACGCCGCTGCGCGGGTCGCTTTGAAGCGCGGGAATCTTTCGCACGAGACTTTCGCCATGAACCAATTTCATGGTGAAAAAGTGCCGCCCATCCTGTTCCCCGATTTCGTAGATGGAAACGATATTGGGATGATCGAGGTGCGCCGCTGCTTCGGCCTCGGCATGAAAGCGTTTGATTTGCACCTCCTCCGCAAATTCTCCCGCCAGGATCATTTTCAGAGCAACCTCTCGCTGAAGGCTGATCTGCCGGGCTTTGTAAACCACACCCACACCGCCCCGCCCCAATTCCTGGAGCAGTTCATAATCCTTGAGCCGTTCCCCCGGCGATCCAGTGCTTACCCGGCGTGCCGCTGCTGATTTGGCTTGGTCCCGATGGTTGAATTCAGCCGGCCGGGCACCCGCCCGATCGTGCGGGTGAGTTTCCACCGTTTCCACTTCGGAGGCACAACGCGGGCATAAGCCGCGGCTGGATTCGGTGCTGACAGTGATTGATCCACATCGCAGGCAACTACTCGATTCATTCATAAGCAAGCCTGCCACTTTCAGGACAACGCAATGTTTTCAATTCTTCTGTGGCCAACGAAGGCCAAATTGGGGATTAGGGATTTTCACAGCGCAACAAAGACTGAATGTGCCCAGCCTGAGTGTGAATTTGTGCGGCAGCCGCGGCCGGAATCTTCTTGCCGTATTGGGCCCGAACTTCGTTGGCAAACGCATTCAAGGCATTGCATGCCACTTTGAGCGACCCATTGGCCACCGCTTTGGAAACACTGTTCACCTTTGAAAGCAGACTTGTCGCCATCCCCTGGCCAAGACCCGAACTCTGGATCAACACGGCCAATTCAACTAATTCGTCTGCGACTCCCACGGTGACGCTGCGGGTTGTCGTCGGTGACGAATAAGAGCCCCCAACAACTGTGACTGCGACCTCGAATGTTCCCGGGACCAGGCCCATGACAGCCGCGAGCGAAAGTCCATCTGCAGCGACAGGAGTCACCACGGTAGCCACCACCTCATTGTTCGAATTGATGATTTCATACAGCACCATGGCCAGGGTTAGATCCCCGGCGCCCGTGACTTGAGCCGAAAGATGCAGCGTTCCGTCTGTGGACACGACCAGCTCACCTGTGTAAGCCACCGATGCTGCCTGGGCGACAAAGGTGAAACTGTCCGACGCCGAAGAGGGCTGGTAGCGGGCATCAACCAAATCCGTGGCAACAGCTGGCAGCACGATCGACCCGTCCAAAGGCACTGTGCCATTGAAGTAAGTCAGGACGGTATAAGTCGAGGGTGGAATCGGAATCGCGCCCAACCGCGCCCGTCCGGCAAAATCCGTAATCACCGATTCGGCATATTGAATCTGGTTGACCGCATTGATCAGAACGAAAAAGACCGATTTCTCTGGCAATGGCTGACCGGAGCTATCTGTCAATGTGGCCTGAACATTCAGGTTCGGGGCGGGGCTAATCATCTCCAGCGACAGGGAGGTTGGCTTTTTGTTGATGGTGAAAGCAACGGTTTCGTTGGCTGGAGCGGCGCTGGCGTCACCGGCAAAGCAGGCTTTCAGCTCGTGTTCACCGGGCAAGCTGAGCAGCTTCATGGAGACAGTGGCGGTTCCCGAGGCATCCGTTAAACCGATGGCCCGTTGGGCATTCAGAACAAATTCAACGATTTGCCCCGGCATAGGCTCGCCGGTTGCCTTTAAAGTGGCGCTGATGTTTATGGTCTCCCCATAATTCGCCGCGGGCGGAAGCGCGCCGAATTCGATCGTGGTTGCAGCCGGTGGCGTCGATTGAGGCGGCGCGGCCGTTCCCGGGATATAAAAAGCGCCTCGCCGATCCTCGATTGTCACAAGGCCCACTCCATTCACCGCTTGCACCAGATACCGGACTTCGGACGCATTCACGCCCGTCAGCGTTTTTTCCCAGAGTCGCGAGTCGCTGGTGTTCTGATCCAGATCGAGGCTGACCCATGCGCGATTCGCGCGGCTCAGATCGGTGTAAGTGATCCACACCTCCTGGATGCCCGCAGCCGGATTCCCCACAACGATCACGGAAAAACGAATCGAACCATCCGGCAACACTTCATCGGTCACACTGGAAATGGTCGGCGCATCCGAAAGCGCCGGCACACTCGTGCCTCCATAGATTGTGGTATTGCCACTGTAATACAGGCGGAAATCCAAATCGGTAAAGTGGCGACGCGTGCCAAACTCAGGATCCGCCGCGCTGGTCAGGTATTGCGCCGGAAAGAGCATCAACCGCGTCGTTCCTTGTCCCGTTTCGCAAACGTCGCCAAACAAGTTCATGCTCCAGATGCGCGGCGGATAAAACACCGTCGTCTGGAATGGCACGCTCACTCCTCGGATCTCTGTTGCGGCCGCGCCGGTAAGCTGTCGCACCGGGGCAACGTCGGTGTACTGTCCGCCACGGAAACCGACACCTCGCAGGACCGTACCGTCCACGGAAACATTCGCGGTGACCAACGGCAGCACCGGTTCCAGCGGATTTGTAAACTGGCCGTCCGCACCGCTGAGATAAGTGGCGGTGACGGTGCCGGGGGCCGCAGGTGGATCTGGATAAACCGTTAAAGTGACCGAGTGTTCCTCAAGTCCAAGGGCGGCGGTATCGAAATGCACATCGGCATACTGCAATCCGAGTGTGAGCCCTGGATCCGATGCGGGCGATGCGAGTGGCGGCGTGATCGAGGGTTCCTCGACCAATTCGCCGCGGTTGAAGGGGAGGTTGACCTGCAGCATGGGCAAACCAAACAGCGCCGTTTGGAGCACCACCTTGTCGTGAATATCGCGCGGGATTGGCGTGTTCTTGAGGTACTCCCGCTTGGCATCGCGGAGTGCCTGGCCGATCGAACGCGGCGCGTTGCCCGCTCGCAACTGCCGGGCAAATTCCAGGTAGAGCCGTTCACTGTATTCCAGGAAATCTGTATCTCCGTACTGGTAGCCCGTGCCGCCGACAAATGCCGCGGCCTGTTTAATGGCAAACGCCTGCGGCCAATCCGGTTCCTGGGTTACCTGATCGATCCCATGCCAATCGACCACGTTGTAACCGACATGACAACCCGCGCCAAATACAATGGTGTCGCGCAAATCCGCCGCGGAAGCGGCCACCTCCGCGGCCGTCAACTCCGTTGTCCAATCGGCTGCCAGCGCGCTCGCGGCACTGAAATGACCGGCGAGGAAAACAATATCGTGGCGCTTTCCGAGGAGTGCATTGCGCAAGTCCACGGCGGTCCACGCGCGGGTGTCTAAACACAGCGTCATAAATAAATGCCTATGTTAAGCGATAGCGCACAACCTGCGCAGGGTGGAATTGGGACGCGACCAATCACGCAGCCTC
>JBFMDG010000323.1:0-8205 GCA_040754135.1 Verrucomicrobiota bacterium | reverse complement strand
CATCGATGGTTCCGTGCATGCGCGCAGCGAGTTGCCGGGAGACGCCTTTGCGATGGCATGGACCTCGAGCGCCGATGGCCGATGGTTTGCCGTGGCCAGCTCGGATTTCCAAATTCGGTTATGGGCCACGGAGAGACCTCAGGAACCAGTAATTCTTTCTGGCCACAGCGCGGAAGTGGTCGCGCTGACCTTCCATGAGGATTCGCATCTTCTGGTTTCATCTTCCTGGGATGGCACGACGCGGGTGTGGGATGTCGTCACCCGGCAGGAACGGCTCAATCACAGCCGCTGGTTTGCGCAACTGGCGTTCATTCCGCAATCGGACAAACTGGCGGGCTGGACCGAAGAGGGCTGGCACTTGCTCGACTTTCCGAGCGGGGCAGTCTGCCGTCAACTCGTCGAGCCGGAACCTCGCGCCCTGGTGGCTCAGAGCAAAGGCCCGTGGGTAGCGAGTTATCATACAGACGGGCGCTGGATCGCTACGGCCTCCTGGGATGGCGTACGCGTCTGGGATACGGATCAATATCGCGAATCCGGCTTTCTCCCGGTGGGAAAAGGCTACTCGGCCCTGTTTCTAAACGAACCCAAAGCGCTGCTCACGACAGGAGCAATGCGCGCCAGGCTCTGGCGATACGAGGCCAACCCAAATGACGGTTCGATTTCTTTCCATGATTCGTCGGAACTCGCTCTCTCGCCGTTGCAGGCGGATTTCTCGACGACCGATTCTTCACGCCGCCAGACTTGGATTGGCACCGACCGCACACTGATCTGCCTCACGAACCAAACCGCGCAACCAGTGAGCAATCTACCCAACTTGCTGGATGTTTTTGTTTCGAGCCCGGATGGACGACGGCTGGCCGGCGGCATCAATGCAAACCGCCTGATCGTTGTCGAGATTTCTGACGGTCGTGTCCGGTGCGAATTTCCGATCAAAGGATTTTCACAAGCCGTGTTCTCCCCTGACAGCAGCAGCGTCGTGGCCGCCACGCGCGATCACATCGTGCGTTGGGACATCGATGCAGGCCACGAAGTCTGGCGCTTTCCATGGGACAACTCGGGAGGTGGCGGCGGGCGAGTCGCCATTTCTTCGGATGACCTGCTTGTGGCGGCCACGGTTGATCCCCGCACCGCGGCGCTGTTGGACGCGGACTCGGGCCGGCTGATCGCGCGTCTCGAACATCCCGATCCGCAACCGATTTCGTGGATTGGCTTTCGACCAGGCGACTCCCAATTGGCAGTGGTGACGATGTCGCATCGCACGCAGCTTTGGGATTTGAAGCGGCTGCGGCGGGAGTTGGCGGAGTTGAATCTGGCCTGGTAAAGATTCTTTGAAAGATTTGGGAGGCGCACCGCGAACGACCTCCTATGAAGCCGATCATCTCTTGCTATTCGTTTTCGCAAAAAAGTTTTCAACTCACCTGTCTGTTCGCGCTGGTGTTGCTTTTAGTGACCCCCGCCGGTGCAGCCATTCTACTGCAGCACCACGGCAGCGCTGATCCGGGCGCAGAAGGTTGGGAACGGGGCGACAACGGATCGCCAACCACTCTGGTTTCAGCAGGACCGATTGATGATGGAGGTGTGGCTGCGTGGGCCATTCGCGACACGGGGACAAGCGAACCGTCGGTGCTCGGTTATTCCGCGCGTTTCACGCCGGCGCAGGTTGAAGAATTGAATCAACAAGGCTGGACCTTACACGCCCGCATTCGAGTCCCCGAGATCTCCGCGCGCGAAGGGAGTCAAGGACTCTATGTGAACATGCCAATCCGCCAGTTCTGGATGTTCTTCACCGTGCAGAACGGGAACCTCGCGGCCATGCTTTCCACGAATGCCACCGGTTTCGATCATACCGGAATCGCGGTGCCTGTGCCCGCGCCGGTGGATGGTTATCATGATTATGAGCTGCGTTATGAGCCGAGTTCCCAATCCGTCACATTTCTCATTGATGGAGTGGCGCGTGTGACCGATTACACTGGACGTCTCACGCCGAGTAGCGTGCCTCTCGCCGGCTTCGGAGCGGGCAACAGCCTTTACACCGGCATCGCTCATTACGCCCGCGTGGATTTTCGCTCGGGACGAGGCGGAGGCGATTGCACTTTTGCCTACCAGGGCCGACTCAATGACGGCCCCAATCCGGCCAGTGGTTCCTACGACCTGCAGTTTTCCCTTCATGACGCCGCAGCAGGCGGCCGCCAAATCGGAGAGATCGCGACCTTCAATGATGTCGCCGTAGCCGCGGGCGCATTTCAGGTCTTGTTGAATTTCGGTGAAGTTTTCGATGGCCAGCCACGCTGGATCGAGGTGTCGGTGCGGCGCGGCGCAGAGACTGGCCCGTTCACAACCCTTCTGCCGCGCCAGCCGATTCGGCCTGTGCCGGTGGCCTGTTATGCGGAAAAAGCAGGAACGGTCGCCGATGGGGCCGCGGTGAAAAGTTTGAACGGGTTGACCGCCGACGTGCAGCTACGCGCCGGGGCTAACGTCACTCTCACGCCCAGCGGCAACGTGATTGAAATTGCCAGCACTGGCGCCGGCACCCCGGGGCCGCAAGGTCCTCCAGGACCAGCAGGCCCTCCTGGACCTCCTGGAACGCAGGTGGAACTTTCCGGCTCAGGCACAGCTTTGACCGCCGCTCGAAGTGATCACGATCACCTTTCCGCTCTCTGGTCGGGTGACGCCGCCGTCGGACTTGGGATTGAAAACTCACGCGAAGATGGACTTGGCATCCGCGGCGTCGCGCCTCGAGGCATTGGACTGGTTGGCGCTTCCGACAATCAAATCGGCGTGCTGGCCGAGGCGCCGCGCGGCACAGCCATCGTTGCTCGTGGCAACCGGATTCTCGCTGGTCAAGACAGCAACGGAATCGAAACAATGTTGATCGAAGCAAACGGCGACATCACCACTGCAGGCCGCTTCATTGGCGATGGCTCGGGGCTGACCCGATTGAATGCATCGGCAATTCAAGGTCGGCTGCCCGAGGACGGATTGCCGGAGGCACTCCGCGGGTTCAGCGTTGGAAGTTTCGCCGTGGCTGGCGAAACAACGCTCGGCACGGCGATCTACGGCAGCAACGGCAACAGCGATACGGACGGGCATGCCGGTTATTTCAACGGACGAGTGACTGTCACCGGAGTTCTCACCGCGGAGCGCGGCTTTTCTGGCGATGGCTCACGATTGACTCGGCTTAGTGCCAGCGCGCTCGAAGGCCTCATCCCGGCCACGAGCCTTCCCGAATCATGGCGAGGGTTTAGTGCGTCTGGATTTGCCATTGCTGGCGAGACAAGCACCGGAACCGCGATCTACGGCAGCAACGGCAACAGCGATGCGGAAGGGCACGCCGGCTACTTTAACGGCCGAGTCACAAGCACAGGAACCATCACGGCGCAACGCGGTTTCTTCGGTGATGGCTTCGGTCTTGCGCGTCTGAACGGGGCGGCTCTCGAAGGTCGCATTCCAGGATCAAGTCTGCCTGAATCGCTGACTGGATTCAGCGCCAGCGGCTTCGCTATCGCTGGAGAGACAACCAGTGGCAGCGGGATTTATGGGAGCAACGGCAACAGCGATTCCGCCGGGCATGCTGGCTATTTCAACGGCCGCGTTCGAGTCACCCAAAGTCTTCGAGCAGACACCGGAGTATCCGCATTCAGCGGAAGCGGTTTTGCATTGTCGGGAACGGTCTCGGGCGATGGCACTGGTGTTTTTGGCAGCAACAACGGCAGCGAAACGGCCGGGCATGCCGGCTACTTTTTCGGCCGCACGCGCGTTACCGGCAGCTTGACCGTGGGCGGGATGCTCAACGCCGATGGCGGATTGACCACTCCGATGTTCAACGCGAACAACATCTCGGTGAGCAGCCTGACCGCGAACACCGTGAGCTCTACGAGTGCGTCAGGATTTGGGCTCGCCGGTTACACCACCGAGGGAACAGCAATCTACGGCGACAACGGCAACAGTGACACGATCGGTCATGCCGCTTTCTTCAGCGGACGCGTTCGCATCACGCAAGGATTGACTGTGGACGGCACGTTGCGGGCGAATGTGGACGCCTCGAGCCTGACCAGCGGAGTTGTGCCCGGGGCACGGATTCCAAGCACGATCACACGGTCGGGTGCGGACGTGGGATTCGGGGTCACGATCAATGAGCCGACAACCGTCTCCACCGCACTTTCCGGGAAAATCTTTGGCAACCTGCCACAGAACAACAACAGTTACGGTGTGTATGGGGACGGCGGCACCTATGGCGTGGGTGTGCGCGGCGACAGTTGGTTCGAAACAGGCGTTTACGCGCGCAGCAATTCTGGCATCGCTTTGAATGCCGTCAGCCCTCAAGGATCTTGCATCTACGCCGGCCCGGTGTACGGCGATCCGCGGTTTATTGTATCTAATCTCGGCGTTGTCTCCGGACGGGAATTTAGAACCACGAGTGACCGGAACGCCAAGCAGGGATTTCAAGACATCGACCCACTCGCCATGCTCGAACGCGTTGCTTCCCTGCCGATCCAATCCTGGAGCTACAAAGACAATCCTGACGTGCGTCACATCGGACCGGTCGCTCAGGATTTTAAAGCTGCGTTTGGCGTGGGTGAAGACGAAAAACGGATTACAACCGTGGACGCGGATGGCGTGGCGCTCGCCGCAATCCAAGGCTTGAACAGGAAGCTCGAAAATGAGGTGCGCGAAAAGGACACGCGCATCCAAACACTTGAAGAACGCATCACCGCATTGGAACAGTTCATTCGCAACCTGCGCACCGCCAATCAATGAACCAATGAACGCATCAAACTCGAATTTCCATTCCGCCATGAAAAATCGCGCCTCCGTTCATGCCGTATTGCTGACCGTCGCGATCGGCTTGGGCAGCGGAAATCTCTCCTTCGCGCAGGCAGACTTCACCCTTGAGAACGCTGGGGTCAGGTCTGCCGTCGAGAGCGCGGCCGGAGATTACACGCTGCGCGCTTTGATTGGAGAACCGTTCACCGATGAATCGGTTGGCGGATCGTTCTCACTGAAAGGCGGCTTCGTACCGGATATGATCGTTCGGACTGAGGAGGAACCTCTGCTCCAAATCGCACAGCTTCAAAACTCGATTCAAATCAGTTGGCCGGCGCATTACGCCGGGTTTGTCGTGGAAACCTCCACTGACCTTCTCCACTGGAGCAGGCTGGAAAGCAACTCCGTCATCTCGGGCGATCAACGTGTCCTCACATTAAGCCTGCAAGAGGATCGCCTCTTTTTCCGATTGCGGAAATGATTCAATAAGCTCGGTCTGTGAGTTGCCTATGGTTCAAGTGGAATTCTGCTTGAGCAACATGAGCCACCCAGTTACCCCGCGCGCACCGGCTGAGCGATGACAGCGTCAGACCCGGAAAGTTTTCGGCTTTGACTCGTCAACTCTCAGGTCTTGCCTGCCGAAACCTTTGCCGGCAAAAGCACCGTGAAAGTCGAGCCTTTGCCATAATCACTGGTCAGGGAAAGTTCCCCATGCATCATCTGGCAGAATTTCTTCGAAAGCGCCAGGCCCAGTCCGGTGCCGCCATACTTTTTTGAAGTGCTCGCATCCGCTTGCGTAAAGGCCTGGAATAGTTTCGTGATTTGCTCCGGCGTCATCCCGATGCCGGTGTCGGTGATCTCAAATCTGAAATTTGAAATCTCAGATTGCACGCGCAGCGTGATCACGCCGCGTTCGGTGAACTTGCACGCATTCGAGAGCAGATTGAACAAGGTCTGGCGGAGCTTGGTTTGATCTGAGCGCATCGTGCCAATATCGGCAGGGCAATCCACAACCAAGTTGTTCGAGTTCTTGGCCACGAGTGGTTGAATGGTTGAGGCGACTTCGTTCACCAGTTTCGACACATCGAATTCCTCGATGAAAAGCGTCATCTTGCCCGCTTCGATTTTTGAGAGATCGAGAATGTCATTCACCAATCCAAGCTGATGGCGCGCCGCGGCATTGATCTTTTGCAAATCGGGAATGACCTCTTTCACACCCAAATCGGTGAGTTCCTCCTGCACTATCTCGGAATAGCCGATGATCGCGTTGAGCGGTGTGCGCAATTCGTGGGACATGCTGGCGAGGAATTGGGATTTGGCTTGATTCGCTTCGTCGGCGGCATTTTTTGCTGATTCGGCGGCTTCACGAGCTTTGCGTTCTTCCAGAAGCAACCGTTCGCGCAGGTGTTGGGCTTCGAGCTTGCGCTGGCGGGAACGCAGCGTGGACAGCAGTGCAATGCCTGCCGACAAGGTAAACGCCGCGCCACCGGCGTAGAGCACCCAGGTGTTGGCATACCAGGGTGTGACCACATTCAGCGTGAGGAGAGCAGGCGTGGAGTAGTTCAAATCGCGGTCGATTGCCTGAACCGCGAAAGTATACGTGCCGGGGCGTTCGGGAGTCCATTCGAACTGCATGTCGGAACTTGGCGAAAGCCAATTGAACCGTTCGTTTGGGCCGGCGTTGCCCCCAAAAACAGCGGAGCGGAACTGCCGTTTCGCGGGAACGGTCTTGAGGTCGATCGAATCAAATCTCAAGGTCAGCCGGTTGCCCGTCCTGAAATCTGGCAGCCGATCGAGGTTCGTGTGCGATGCCTCCGATTGCACCGAGATAATTCGCGCGACGGGAGCGACTTTGTTGGGCTGGAACCGACAAGCGCCAGCGGATGTGCCGACCCAGATGGCTCCATCAGGCGCGGCTGCGATCGAAAGGGTTTCAGTGCTCGGAAGTCCGTCGCGGACGTCGATAAGCGACCATGCGCTGCCGTCATATCGCGCGAGCCCTCCGGTCGTGCCGATCCAGATACTCCCGTCCGGTGCGGCATAAGCCGCCTCAACCGATGCATGGGGTAGAGCCTTTTCCGTCGCGATCATCTCAAGTGTCGTCCCGCTGAATCGGCCGATTCCCGTCCAGCCTGCGACCCAGATGGACCCATCATCGGCTTCGCTGAAAGCCACGGCCGAAAGCCAGACTTGTTGTCGTGCCAAAGGAGTGGAGTAGGAGGTCCCATCAAATCGGATCAACGCGTCCGGATGACCGCTCCGATTCAAGGCAAACCAGCAATCCCCATCACGAGTCACCAGCAGGGCACTGGTGGCCAATGGAGTGTCGAACGTGTTTGGCACCGCAACAAACTCCTTGCCATCAAAACGGGCCAGTCCGCTGGTAGCAAGGGACCAGACCGTGCCTTCGCGTCCCACGGCGAGTGCGCCGGATTGATGTGGCAGTTCGGTCAGGCGCGTTCCGTCATAGCGATGGACGTTTGCCTTCGGTCCTTGAAACCACAACGCGCCATGCGCATCGGTAACGATGCTATGCCAGAAACGGCGAGGCAGACCAATCCGCTCACCATAGTTTTCAAGGCGGTGTGCCCCGGCGGGAGTGACCGGCGTGGCGACTCGAAAAAGACCTCCCTCGAAAACAAATCTCCATCCTGCCGAGATCCACACACCGCCATTTGGATCAGTGGAAACCTTGCCCACATAATTATTCGGCAACCCATCGCGGACTGTGAAATTCACAAAGGATCCAGGATCGTAAGCCATCACACCGCCGCCATCGGTGCCAATCCAGAGCACACCATCGCGTCCGAAGTGCAATCCGGTGACGGCGTCGTTGGGCATGCCGTCAGCGATCGTGTAATTAATCAATGTTGATCCGTCGTAACGCGCAATCCCGCGACCGAGCCGCATCCCTGTGCTGAATCCCATCCAGACGCTGCCGTCGGAATCAACTGCGAGAGCGGTGACGGCCGGTGCCGGCAGCCCATCTCGGAGGGTAAGATTCCGGAACCGCGTGCCATCATATCGCGACAGGCCATTCGCAGTCCCAATCCAAATGGGGCCATCACCGTTTCCGGTGATGGCACGAATGTGGTCATCGAGCAAACCGTCCGACGTGGTAAATCGATCGACGTTGTTCGGAGCGAGGAGTTGGATTACGCGCTCTCCTCTCGAACCCGCCAAGTCCGTGCGACGCACCCGAAACAAGCCGGAGGCGGTGCCCACCCAGATCGACTGATCCGCGGCACGATAAAGTGACGTGACTTGCAGCTTCGACAGTGGATGCTCGTTTTCGCATGAAAAGAAGCTTGACCCATCAAAGAACCAAAGCCCTTTGTTCGTTCCAATCCAAAGCAGGCCTGTGGCGTCGGACTCGAGAGCCCATACGAATTGCTCGACAGGATCCGGCAACTGGACATCATGCTCGAAGCTTGAGCCGTT
>JBFMDG010000322.1:0-8238 GCA_040754135.1 Verrucomicrobiota bacterium | reverse complement strand
AGGCGGTCGTCAGCACGTCGCAGGATCGCCGTGCCATTCTTTATGATTTTGGTTTGCTCGGAGAGGATGCCGGCTGGCAGGCGCTGGCCTGGATGAATACGCACGGCGAAATGCAATCAGCCCGCGCGAATGCCTCAGAAGCGGCCCGCGCGCTGGCAGTGCGGCATCGAATCATTGTCGCCGAAACCGCCGGGGGCGCACTGGCCTGTTTCCCACCGCCGCACCAGTTTTTCTTCCCGGTCGATCACACGGACAATTTCAAATACGCCTGGTTTGGTCGTGGGTATCAGCAAGAAACCAATGCGTTCGGGTTTGGCATCCGGCAGGATCCGATCAATCGCGGCGCCTTTGTGCCATGGTTCAACGCTCCACCCGGGACCCAACAGCGGCTGGGCGCGTTTTTGTTGCTCGGCTCAGGCAATGCCGCTGGCGTGTTTCAAGAAGCGCTGCGTTATACACGCGGCGATCGTTTCGCGCGGTTGCCGGGCCATACCACACTGAGCAGCCATTTCCATATGGCGGTGGCTGTGACGGCGATGCAAATGAAAGAAAAGAACCCGGACAAACCTTTGCCCATTCCGGAATTTGTGGAGGTGTTTAAGAATATGGGCGTTGATGCGGTCCACCTTGCGGAATTTCATGGCGATGGGCATCCGAGAGATCCGGGGCCGCTGCGACTGCCGGAGATGGAAGCAATGTTCGAGCAATGCGAGCGGCTCTCCGACGACGCGTTGCTCCTGATTCCGGGCGAGGAAGCGAACGTTTTTCTTGGATTGAATGAACCAGGCAAACACCCGGGGCATTGGATGAGTTTGTTTCCGAGACCGGTCTATTGGATCATGCAGCGAAAACCAGATCAGCCCTTCGCCGAATCCCATCCAAAATACGGAACCCTTTACCGCGTCGGCAGCCGCGAGGACATGATCGAGTTATTGAAACGCGAAGGCGGCCTGGCCTGGACGGCCCACCCGCGCATCAAGGCGTCGAGCTGGACGCCCGATATTTTTCGCGAGGAAGATTTTTACAAAGCGGATTACTGGCTGGGCGCGGCCTGGAAAGCCATGCCGGTGGATTTGTCCCGCGATAAACTTGGCGAGCGCTGCCTTGATCTCCTCGATGACATGTCGAATTGGGGTCCGCCAAAATACCTGCCGGGAGAAGTGGACGTCTTTAAGATCGAACGCACCCACGAGCTTTTTGGGCACATGAATGTGAATTACCTCCGCCTCGATCGTTTGCCGCGATACCGTGAAGGCTGGCAGCCGATTTTGGACGGATTGCGGTCGGGAAGATTTTTCACCACCACCGGAGAGATCCTTATCCGTTCATGGACTCTTGGCGGCAGGCAAAGTGGCGAAACCCTCCCGATCGGGCAGCAATTGCAGGCGGAAATGAAAGTCGAGTTGGATTGGACCTTTCCGCTGCAATTTCTGGAAGTGATTTCAGGAGATGGCCAGCGCGTTTATCGGCAGCGCATCGACATGGGCGACACGCCGGCGTTTGGCCAGCGAACCGTGAATTTCCCCGTGCCAATCAAGGGTCGAAAGTGGTTTCGCCTGGAAGCATGGGACGTGGCGGTTAATGGCGCTTACACGCAGCCGATCTGGCTCGAATAAAAGCCGAGGCCACTGACCGGCCAACGACCTACGCCGATTCCCCATTCCGGAAATTTTCCGGGGCGAAATTTTTGAATCGCGACAAGCCTTGTTTCACGATGCGCATGGTGTCGCGATCCACAATTTGATAATAGCGCGTCCGTTCATTGAGGATGTTGTCGAGCGCCTCCTCGATCGAGTCGAAGCTGTCGAGAAAATCCTGTGCGCCTCCCAAAGGGCGGCCGACGTAAAAGGTAAAGACTAAAAACTTTTTCATCTCATGGATGGCCCGATCATTTGATATCGAACTGAAAGAAAGTCCGAATTCGATTACCAATCCGAAACCGAAACGGAAATCTTCCAGCAAAGCAGGCAGGCTCGCTTGAATGCGGGCCGGCTGGGAGCAATGGACATGCCGCCGAAAATGGCCGCTGAATCCACGGTCGAATCAGCAAATGGGGTTATCGAGAATGTCTTGTCCCAGGACACGGCTGCCCAGGCCGCGGGCAGCTCTCAATGAGATAATCGTGGGTCGCGGGCTCCGCGATTTTCAGACGACCGGCTCGTGGATGGATTCACGGTTTGGTCAGGAGTTGCCAATTTGCGCCGCGTAATCTGTGGAAGAAAGCAGCGCGTTCACTTCTTCCGGCTGGCCGAGTTTGATTTTGTAAAACCAACCGCGCCCATACGGATCGGTATTGACCAACGATGGATCTTTGGTGACGGCTTCATTCGTTTCCGTGATTTCACCGCTGACCGGAGAATAGATGTCGCTGGCAGTTTTAACGGATTCGACAACGGCACATGCTTCCCCGGCTTTGACTTGTCGCCCAGGCTCCGGCAGTTCCACAAATACGACGTCGGTCAATTCGTGTTGGGCATGGTCGGTAATGCCGATGGTGGCAATAGGGCCATCGGCGCGCACCCATTCATGTGTTTTCGCGTACTTCAATTCAGCCGGCACGTTGGACATAGAAACTTTGGGTTAACGGTCAGTGTTCGGATCACACTTCAATTTGAAACCGCGGAGAGGTTTAGTCGGGCAAAACGGTTTCGTCAAACGGGTTTCTTGTAAATCGGTTTGGGCACGACCACCGCCGGAAATCGGCGTCCACGGATTTCGATTTCGATCGGAGTTCCGGCCTTCGCGAATTGCGGCGGCACGTATCCCAAACCGATGCCAATGCTGAGCGAAGGGCTCTGCGTTCCGCTGGTGACCTCTCCGATTCGCACGGCTTCGGTTCCGCCGCTCCAGATCGCATAATGCGGCCGCGGCGGCGGAGATTTGTCGGTCATGCGGAATGCGACACACCGCCGCGTTGTCCCTTGGGCTTTTTGATCGGCGAGCACCGTGCGCCCGATAAAATCGGACTTTTCCAAAGCGACAAAAAAACCGAGTCCCGCCTCGATCGGCGTTGTGGTCTCGTCCAATTCATGGCCATAGAGCGGGTAACACACTTCCGTGCGCAAGGTATCGCGAGCTCCCAAGCCGGCCGGCTTCAATCCATAAAGCGAACCCAGATTCAAAACTTTGTTCCAGACAAACTCGATCGCTTCCGCCGGGGCGATGATCTCGAAACCGTCTTCGCCGGTGTAGCCGGTGCGCGCAATGAATCCTCCGAAATCCGATGTGCCCATCGAAAAGGCCACCGGTCCGATTTCGTTTTTGGCCAACTCAGAAGGGCGCGAAACTCTGTTGGCCGACGCCAATCCAGCCGGAAAACAAGCGTCGATAAAATCCTTCACGCGCGGCCCCTGCACCGCGATGGCGCCGAATCGTTCGGACGCGTCGGTGAGGCGAATTTCCGACGTGTTCGGATCCGCGGCCCGCTGCTTTTCCATCCAGGCGAAATCCTCCGCGATGCGAGAAGCGTTGACGACGAGAAGGTAGGAATCTTCTCCTGTGCGATACACGTAAAGATCATCGATGACTCCGCCACGCTCGTGACAGAGCAGGGAATATTGCGCCTGATCAATCCGCAGCTTGCGGACATCGTTCGTGAGCACGCGATTCAGAAAAGTTTCGGCGGCAGATCCGCTGACCAGCAGCTCGCCCATGTGAGAAATGTCGAACAGCCCGGCCGCGGTTCGCACAACCTGATGTTCCTCGACGATGCTGGTGTATTGCACGGGCATTTCCCAGCCGCCGAATTCCACCAGCCGGGCGCCGAGTTTCTGGTGTGCCGAAAAAAGAGGGGTTCGTTTCAACATGTTTGGTAAGGGCGAAATTGAAATGGCAAATGTGTGTGGCGGCAATGATCCAGTTCAATGGAGAGCGTGACCGGCTCGATCAGAATCTCGAATTGAAAACGTAATTCCTGAGAATTCATCCCCATTTTTCAGTTTTCATTTGTTCCTTGGGGACGTTGAGTTCTTTGAGCACGAGGTGTTCGGTGGCTTCCACCAGTTCATTCGGTCCGCACGCGTAAAACACCGTGTTCGGCAGATCATGGATGTGTTCCCGAATCCATTCGGCATTGATGCGCCCGCGACGCCCTGTCCAGGGATCTTCCGGATGCAAGCGCGTGCACGTGACATAAAAATTGAAATTGGGATTCTGCATTTCCAGTTCGTGGAACTCGTCATTAAAAATAATGTCGTTCGTGGTGCGCACACTGTAGAGCACGGTGATTTGTGTCTCGAGCTCGCGCCGCGTCGCTTCACGAACGAACCCGCGAAATGGTGTGACCCCCGATCCGCCGGCGATGCAGATCAAGTGTTTGTTCGGTTCGAACACGGGCAGAAAACGCCCCGTCGGAGGAATCACGCCCATGCGATCACCGGGCTTGGCCCAATCCACCAGGCGCGTCCCCATTTTGCCGTCGCGCTTGACCGTCACTTCGAAAAACCCGCGATCCAGCGCGCAGGAAGAGAGTGAGTAGGCGCGTTTGTAATTGGGAGTGTCCGGCCAGTAAAGGGTGATGAATTGACCGGTTTTGAAATCGATCTCGTAACCTTCCGGCCAGCGCAGGCGAATGGTTTTCGTGTCGGGCAATTCCATCGTCACCGCTTCAATCTCCATTTCGACGATCTGCTTGGGCATGCGGCGAATATAACGGAGCAGCGATGCAGTGGAAGCGGGAACTGCCGCGCCGGTCGCGCCGGCCGCCCTTTGTGTTCACGGGACGCGTTTGGCAACGCTGCGATAGTTGCGATCAGCCTTGGCCGCCTTTGAGTTTTTTCAGATCTTCGGCAAGAAATTGGGTCACTTCTTTGAATTTCGGAATGTTGGCCGGATTGGCTTGCATGAGGGTTTGATGCGCTTCCAGGCAGGTGCGGGAGATTTCCTCTCGCGAAGGGGCGGCTTCAGGTGGGGGCGCTTGATAATCGGCCGCAGCCAGAGGCGCTTGATGGCAAATTTCAAAAAGGTGAAACACGCCGAGATTTTCGAGCAATTCAAGCACGCGCGGATTTGGATTCACCAATTGCATGCGCAAGGCTTGCTGGGGCGGGCGGCCGTCGGATTGCTTGAGAACAAATCCCGCCAGCACCCCGAGAAAGGTGCTGTCCATGGTGACGCATTCGGTCAGATCGAGAATGAACTCTTTGAATCCGCCGTTGCGCAGCTCATGAACCAGGGTCTTGAAATAAACGCTCGAAGTGAAATTGGCCCGGCCGTTGATTTTGATGCAGGCCGTGTGATCGGCCACACACACGAACAAAGTCGGAGAGGGCTTGGTCATGAAATTCTTTCTTTGTGCTGGGATGGCCGGCGACGGCATTCTGCAAGCAAGCGCAGCATCGCCAGGCCAATTCAGCCTTTTCGTTCAGCCCGGTTTTCCGGGCCGTGGACGCTGACAATTTTGACCAGCGCCTGCTGTAACACAAGTGTTTCCTCCAACCCGCTGGAGATGAGCCGCTGGTTGCATTCGAGGAGGATTTCCATGGCCCGAACCAGTTCTTCGATCGTGTAATTCTTCACCTGGCCGAGCGCTTTGAAAAGCACGTATGGATTCATGCTCAGCGGGTTGAACCGCCGATCCTGCGGAAGCGCATCGGTCGGAATGCGCTCGAGTTGCGTTTTGAACCGGCCGAAATCGAATTCCGGTTTGAGCCAGCCTTGCCGCAGCATTTCCTTGAGAAAGAGCATGACGCGAATTTTTGAGATCAATCCATACAGCAAACCGATTTCGGATTTCTGGCTGTCGAGCTTCACCTCCCAAATCTCTTCATCCAGGGTGCGCAACACGCGCGGCAAATCGCGTGCGCCCAGCGCGTCACCCAGCGCAAATGCCCGGCTTTGCTTGTTGCGGGTGACGACCGCGTCCACATCGGCCGTTTCAATTTCCAAACGGTTGCCAACGTAAAGCGCGAGCTTTTCAATTTCATTGTGCAACTGCCGGGAATTGGGGCCGACATACGCCACCAGCCGGGCGAGCGCTTCCGCGGTGATGCTTTTTTTCAAGGCGCGAATTTGTTTGCCCGCCGCGCTTTCCGCTTCCAGCGCCCAGTCCTTGTCGTCCACCGACCATCCCGCAAAGGTTTCCACCGCGCCCACTTTGTCGATGGTTTTGAAGAATGTTTTGCGTTTGTCCACTTTGCCCGCGGAAATGAGCAACTGAACCCCGGACCAGTTGAACGATTTGAACTCCTGAGCAAGCCCGGCGAGCGACTCGGTCACGAGCGAGGCGCTGGCCGTCCGTTCGTCGCCCAGAAAATTGCAATTCTGAAACCAGATCACTTTGGCGCTGCCGAAAAAGGGAAGGGTCTGCAACGCTTCGCGCAAACGATTCAACGCGCTCAACGCCTCGCTGCTATTGGCGGCCGTGCCATCAATGATCTCCTGATCCATCGTCCCCGATTCGGCGCTCCACTTTTGAAAAATCTGGCGGGCCCGTTGTTTGACGGCGAAATCATCGTCTCCGCAAACCAGAACCAGCGGGGGGAGATCCTTGGAAGCAGCCGGTGGCATGGGGGCGATTACTCGGTTTCGCCGCCGTTCTCATTGATTTGGTCCAGAATCTGGGACATGTCCTCGACCTGCTCGAAGAGAGCGGTGGTCACATAGATCGGTTTTTTTTGAGCGGAAGCAATCGCCAGGCAATCGCTCGGGCGCGCATCGATTTCCACGATCTTCCGGCCGAGTTCGTTTTGTTCCTGCAAAATCAAACGGGCAAAGTAAGTCGAATTCTTCAGCTCGGTGATGACCACGCGTTCGACGGAAATGTTGAATCCTTTGAAAATGCTGTTGATGAGATCGTGCGTCAGCGGGCGTTCCTTGGGCGTGTCCCGAAGAAACATTCCGATGATTGCGCCCATGTTATGCTCGACCTGAATGACAAAAACTTTGTCGTCGTTTCCCACGAAAATCGCGCATCCGCTGTTGGCTGGCAGAATGCCACGAATGGAAACTGGAACGACGTCTTTCTTCATACATGCACAGTGTATGTGTACTGCCCTAAAAGACAAGTCCCGGACGAATCGAGCCGGCCACCACGCGAAACCGCCTCCGAAATCACGTGATTTGCAACGCCGATCGAGTGGCGGCGCAACTGAATGCACCGATGCTTGGGATCAGTTCACAGGGCACTCACAAAAAGCGAGTCCCCTTTGGCTTCATAGGCAATCCAAAGGGCTCCTCGTACCGCAGCCCCCTTTGCCCAAGACATGCGTGTAAATCATCGTGGTGGAGACGTCCTCGTGGCCCAGCAACTCCTGAATCGTGCGAATCTCCGCACCGGTCTGCAGCCCGTGCGTCGCAAGGCGGTGCCGGAACGTATGACCGCAATGCTCATGAACTGAGTTCTGCGAAAATCGAGTCTCGGCGCCATCCGTTTTTTGGTGTGGAGATCAAAGTCGTTCGTGCTGTGCGGCAATCCTGGCAGCCGGTTGAGATCGTGCAGTTGCCTCAGGGTTTTTCGATTGCGGCGCCGCGGTGGATGCTCGACGCCGTCACGTGCAGCCAATTGCCCCAACAAGCCAAGCCACTCGTTTGTGTGAAAGCGTTATTTCGGTTGGCTGAACTGCTGGACCTCTTGCCTGCCCATATCAAGGCGGCAGTCTCAAACACCACGGGGAACTCTTGCCCTTCGATGGGGAACGCTTGCTCATCATTGGGGAACACTTGCTCGACCACGGGGAACACTTGCTCATCCACGGGGAACACTTGCTCATCCACGGGGAACACTTGCCCGTCCATGGGGAACACTTGCCCGTCCATGGGGAACGCTTGCCCGTCGATGGGGAATCGTTGCCGGCAGGTCCCGACAGTTGAGAAAGCCTGAGAAACTGGCCAAAACCTGGCATTTTCCCAATTTCGGGACGCTTTGGCCGTTTGGTTTCAGAATCGACGCGATCTGCGAGGACAGAAGGAACAGGATGGACTGGAAAGTGAAGCAATTCGAAAGTGTATTTCCCCCGTTTATCAAGGCAACGGGTGACGTGGTGAAGTCCCGCCCGGCCACTGCCTTTACGCTGAGTTCATTCGATTTTTATCCGTGATCCCATTCACCTTGACCGTTCCATGCCCGTTTCATAATTTCCGCTTTGGTTAAGAATTCAAAAGCCGATGCAATGTTTGTCGGCTTTTATCGGATTAGATTGCAAATTTGCAATGTAGTTAAATCGTTCGGCGGCGCAATGATACCGAAGCGAAGTCATGATGATCCGTGGACATACTTTGGAAGTTTCAGCCGAGCCGAGG
>JBFMDG010000321.1:0-8253 GCA_040754135.1 Verrucomicrobiota bacterium | reverse complement strand
AAAACCGAGAAAGAACTGGCCATGGATCAAACCTGGAGCGCTTACCGCGAGTTGCGCAAAAAACTGGAAAGTTACCATGGAAAAAATGATCCCAGCGCCATTGAATTCATCTGGCGATTTCTCAATAACGGCGACATGCGGCGCATCCGTTTCATCGCGCGCATCGCTCTCGAATCCCAGGACGTCAGCCTCTGGAAAGATCGCGCCCTTTCGGAACAACGCACCGATGCCGCCATCGCTGCATTGACCGCTCTGGCACGAGTCGGGTCAAAAGAAGTGCAGAATGATTTGCTCGAAGCGCTCGATCGATTGCGCTGGGACGATCTCACCGAGGATCAACAATTGCGTGGTTTGCGCGCCCTCCAACTTTGCCTCATCCGCATGGGCAAACCAGACACGGATACGGTCAATGAAATGATTACCCGCCTCGATGCGGCCTATCCGTCGAAGAGCCCGTCCGTGAATCGCGAGCTCTGCCAGTTGCTGGTGTTTTTGGAAGCACCGACCGTTGTTGCCAAAAGCCTCGAATTGATGGCCAAAGCCAAAACCCAGGAGGATCAACTCTTCTACATTTTCACGCTGCGCAATGTCAAATCGGGCTGGACACTCGACCAACGCAAAACTTATTTCAACTGGTTCAATCGCGATCGATCCAAAGATCTGCACCCGCCGGAACTGGTCCAGTGGTTTCGCGATGTAGGCCAGGAATACAAGGATGGCGCAAGTTTTGGTGGTTTCATGAAGAACATCAAAAAAGACGCCGTGGCGACGCTCAATGAGGAAGAGAAGAAAGAGCTGGCGCCCATCATCGACGGCAAAGTCGCTTCCGTTCCGCCTTCGACCGAACCGCTCCCGCAAGAATGGAGTGCCGCCGACTTGGAGAAGATCCTTGAAGACAATGGCCGCAAGCGGAATTGGCCCAATGGCAAAGCGCTCTTTGCCAAAACGCAATGCCTGGCCTGCCACCGGTTTGGATCTGAAGGCGGTTCGGCGGGTCCCGATCTCAGCGCGGTTTCGAGCCGGTTCACCCGGCGCGACGTGCTCTCCGCCATCCTCGAACCTTCCCGTGTCTTGTCCGAACAATTTCAAAATATCATGGTGACCCGGAAAGATGGCTCGGCGGTCACTGGCCGCATCATGGATGTCGATGCCAACAAGTTGGTTATTGCCCCGAGTGCACTTTCCGAGGAAAGAATCGAAGTGCCCCTCACTGAGATCGTGAAGCAGGAACCTTCGCCGGTTTCGCCCATGCCTGAAGGCTTGTTGACCGGGTTGAGCAAGGACGATGTTCTCGATCTGCTCAGTTATATCGAATCGGGCGGCAAAGAACCGGCCACCCTGGCCGTGCGTTGAAACGGGAACCAAGCGCAAAGGCCGGCAAATCCTCTGGGAGCGCAACGGCAAAGTTCGAACACCAAAAGCGGTCTCCATTCCACACGCCAAGACCGATCAAGCGATTGGCCGCACAGCACTCAACCCCCTCGCCCATCGAGCGGCTCGCTGCGCAATGCAATGCAGAATCGCCTCAGACCACGCACGCCAGGCGCAGTTCCAGTTTGACCTCTTCCATCCGACCGCTTTAATCACCCAAAACAAACATGAGCATGAACACTGTCACTTCCCTTCGCACTGCCACAAAAAATGTGAAGACTCTCGTCGAGGGCGCGCTTCAAGAAAGCGGCGGCCTTCTGCGCCTCGCCCCCTGCTGGGTGCCGCGCTCTTTCCTGCAGCCGGGGCTCCGCCTCAAGTTGCATCCGGACGATACCTACGCGTTCGGATTGGATCGCGGCGGCATCGATGAGCGCTGGTTCGCATCGACCACTCCGGCTGCGAATGAGAACCGGACCCCTGACGAAGGTTTGAGTTATTGCGTGGTGGGCGACAGTCGATTCACCTTGCAACAAGCCGTGGCGGAATGCGGGGCCATGCTCATCGGGCCAAGCATTTGGAAAAAGTACAAGAAATGGCCGGTTTACTCGAAGTTCTTCGACAACATGGGCCCGATCCCGCATCACATGCATCAAAACGCCAAACAAGCCAAGCTGGTCGGACAGGAAGGCAAACCGGAGAGTTATTATTTCCCGCCGCAACACAACAATGTGGGCAACAATTTTCCTTACACCTTCATGGGTTTGGAACCGGGCACAACGAAAGAACAGGTGCGCCGCTGCCTGGAAAATTGGAACAAAGGCGACAATGGCATCCTCGATCTCAGCCGAGCCTACCGCCTCAAGCCAGGCACCGGCTGGCTCATTCCTCCCTGCATTCTGCACGCGCCGGGATCGCTCTGCACTTATGAACCGCAATGGGGCAGCGATGTTTTCGGCATGTACCAAAATCTGGTCGAGGGCCGCTACGTGCCCTGGTCCCTTCTCGTCAAAGACATGCCCAAAAACAAACATCACGACCTCGATTTCATCGTCAATCAGCTCGATTGGGACGGGAATTGCGACGAGAATTTCAAAGACAATCATTACCTTGAACCTGTGCCCGTCGCCGACACCCGCAAAGAAGGCTTTGTGGATCGCTGGATTGTTTACGGCAAAATTGAGGGCCAAAAGCTCTTCACCGCCAAAGAACTTACCGTCAATCCCGGAGTCAAATGCACCATCAAAGATAATGGCGCTTACGGTCTCATCTGCGTCCAGGGCAAAGGCACCATCAACGGCCAGCCGCTAAACAGTCCGAAACTCATCCGCTTTCATGAACTGACCGAAGACGAGTTTTTCTGCACGGAAGATGGCGCGCGAAATGGAGTGACGTTCGAGAACACCAGCGAAACCGAGCCGCTCGTCACGCTCCGTTACTTCGGACCCGAAGTGAATCCCGAAGCTCCGGACATGGGCGCCTATCGGACGAACAAATTCGCCTGAGAGCCTGTCTGAGCGCTCACCACCCGTATTGCGACAGGAATGCGGGTGGAATTTGGTGCAATGGGCTTTCCTCAGCCAACGTCAGGGCCACCCCCATCGCCGCAGGACCGACATCATTGTCCTGAATGCGCATGTTGCAAGCGGTCGCGCCGCGCCTAGGCCCGATCGCAACCAATTCAAACGCGCTGAAACGCTCCCGCGCCATGTCGTACGTGGCTTGCCCGCGAAGCCTCGCATCGTAACCCCGCGTTTGGGCTGCAGGATTGTCTTCAAACAAATCTGTTTTGTGCAACGTCCGGGTGGCGCCCGCGAAGCGGACACGGACAATATTCCCCTGAATCTCGATCACTTCCGTGGCGAGCTCAGCGGTTTCCACTGCGGCCGCTGGATAGGGAAGGCTTTCCCGCCCGCGCACGCTATCCACGAGATGAAAGCGGGCGAGGCGTTCCACCAAATTCCGCGGGACCGTGCAACGCTGGCCCACTTGCAGTTGATCGGGAAGAAACTGGCGCGCCTCCGCTTTCCTGAACCATGCGTGGTCCATGCCCCAGGCGAAGCGCCATTGGTCCGGCAAATTGTCCCGGGGCAAATCGCGGCAGACCACCCAAAGAATCAAGCCATCGCGCGGAAACTTTTTGTCCCAATGACGCCACTGCGCCGCCGCGTTCGCATCCAGCGGTTCGGCCAAGAGGCGGTCGGCTTTGGAAAGGGTTGACCACTTGCGCAACGCCTCCTCCATCATTTCCACGACCGGTTGCGGATCGGGAGAATTGACCGAGGCCAGCAACCGACCGCTTGGCGTGATGGCATAAGTGCCCTGCCGGCCCAAACCGCGCACGCCCACATCGCGCGTGTGGCCCTGATTCGCGAACTTTTGAAAGAAGAGCGAGTCTGCGTCCGTGGTGCGCTGCAAGCGATCGACTTGATCGGCCGCAGGAATGAAGTGACTGGCCAATGCCTGAACTTGCGGATGATTCCAGACGAACTGTCTGTCAATAACGCCGTTGCCTCAGGTGCAACCGAGCGGGTGCCCGTTCATGGTCCAAAGCAATACCGGTTTGTCGCGTTGATTCGCTTCAATGGCTGCTTCCCAAAGATTGTTGCGCCACGGAATTTTCAGCCAGGCGAGCTCCTGCGGCTTGGGCAAAATGTAATCGCGCCATTTTGCGTAAGTGGTTTGCGTGAGTTCCTCCGCGTGCAAAAGTAAACCGGCCAACATCCACGACAGGAGCATTGCCATGCGCATGGCTCGCTCCTACTTCGGGGAAAGCAAAGAGTCAAGCCCTTGTCCAACTGCGCCAACTGCGCCAACTGCGAAGCCCACGCACAACTCCGGAAATGGCTTGAGTCGTCGGCCATGAATTTCGCAACAACCAAAAGATCAGCGCGCCAAGAACACCGCCGGCATGACTGGCGGCAACAGGCAATCCCATCAAACCAAAATGCAGAAACGTAAACGCTACTTGGCCGGTCGCCGCTTCAACCCCGGCCTTTGCCACCACGAGAAAAACCAGCGCTGCGCCGAGTCGCTTTGCCCAGCGAGTTTCCTTTCGCAACCACTCGAGACCGGAAATGGCCATCAGCCCGTGCGCGACTCCCGATAATCCGCAAAATCCCTTCGCCCAGATAATCGGCGACAAAAGCGCTGCCGACAGGCTGGACAGCGCTGCGATGGCGGTAACGGACAGGCGCTCTTTCCGGGACCAATGCTGCAGCTCTGAATAGAGCATCAGAAACGCGCTGCCATCGAGGAGCAAATGATACCAGGACACGTGAACGAACGCATGGGTCAACACTTGCCACCATTTGCCGGATGCGACATCGCTCGGGAAAAAGGCCAATTGCCTTTGCAGCATCCCGCCGGCAAACGGGAAATTCACGAGCAGAAGAATGGCGCTGAACCATATCAGCTCGAAACAAAATGGCGCGCGTGCCGATTTGGAATGGGTCACAGGTGGAACGGCGGGAGTCGCGGCAAGTTCAATCATGGAAAGAAAAACTGGATGCCGGAATGGCAGCGAGGCCGCCATTCCGGCCAGTTTGAGGTTGATCAGTTTTTGCTGCGGTCCGAGCGAAACCACCGAGATGCCGCAATCAAAACCAGCAACAATGGACCGACCGGAGCGGATCCACCCCCACCCCCGCCACCGAGATTCACATCTACACTCTGACGTTGTGGCGCGGGAGGCTGACTCGCGCTCGGGGAAGTGGGCCGGGGCGTCGCCGCTGTGGCCGGAGCTGCCTTCGCCGGCTGGATTGAAGCCAGCTGCAATTCCCTGCCCTGCGGTCCAAGTTGCGAGACGGCTTTGTTGCGCATTTTTTCAAAGCTGGCCCGGACGATCTCCTGAGCCTTGCGATCACGGTCACTACGCAGGGCATTGTTGCGCGCAATTTTCCAGCGCTGATATTCGGCGTCATTTTCCAAAACGAGGAACGAGGTGTATTCGCTGGCAATGGAATACGCTTCGCCCAATCGAACGACTTCAGCAATGACGCTGTTGCGATCACCGCGGCGGTCGCCTTCTTTCAACAGCGCGTCAATACGATGCCAGGCCCACATGCGTTCCAATTCAGGATTGGCCCCGTCTTCTTTGGGAAACTCAAGCTGGGCCGTTTTGTTGAACTCCACGCCATTGATGTCACCGCGCACTTTAATGTCAGCCATGCCGCCGCGCGCGTATCGGCCGTAAATCCGCAGCGGCGCGCCGTGGTAAAGATTCGGCAATACTTTCGGCTCCATCTCGCTGACTTCCACCCCCGTAATCGCAATCTGCAGGTTCGAAGCCGCAGGCCGCATGAGCTTCCGGCGAAACGCTTTCGCCTGGCGGGCAAAGTTGTCTTCCCTGGAAACAAATGCAGCCAAACCTCCTGAATCCTGAGCCAGCTGTTCGAGCAACGGCCGATTGACGTCATTGCCAACGCCAATGCAAAACACACGCGCGTTCCGCGGCCTTTGCCCGATTAACTCGAGCAATGTTCGGCGCTCAGATTGTTCCGTCATGCCATCGCTGAAAATCACCACGTTTAATGGCCGGTCGGGTTGAGCATATTTGTAAGCAGTGGTCACGGCCGGATTGAGCACCGTTCCGCCGCGCGCGGCTTGCGAGGTGAGAAACGATTGCGCGCTGCTCTTTACCTCGGGCGTGACTTCGCGTAATTGCTCGAAGGCCAGGTTGGGACGCACGTTGAAAGTGATAATCTCCAGGCGGTCCGCGGCGCTCAGTTCATTGACAAACGCTCCGATCGAATCCTTCGAGAGTAATAACTTGCCGTCATCCGCCATGCTGCCGGAGATATCCAGCAGAAAGACATAATCCATTCCCGCATCCGGCTTTTCGAGATCATCGCCCGCAGTCAACGTCAGCGAAAAATAGCCATCCTCACCGGCGCGCTTCGAAGTGACGAGATCAAACCCGGTCTTGCCGCGGGCGAGTTGAAATGACACCACCAAATCGCGCGCCAGTCTGCCTTCGCGAGTTTCCAGGCTCGCTTGATAAAGAGAATCGTGATGCCGCGCGACCACGAAATCGGCGGCGTGACTCGGACTCTCGACGTTGCGGATGGGGATGGCCGATTTCAATTCGAGATCAAAAGCAAAGCGCCCGGTTGTTTTCGAAGCCATGGTTGTGCGCGTGCCCGTGGCCAGCGGATAAACGTACGTCGCCATGTCATGATCGAATTCGAGTTCCTGGTAATACGTGAGCTGCACCTTCTGATCGGCATTGGCCGCAATCGGAAAAATGCGCATCTCGAAAGTTTTATAATCGACCTGTTCCAGCAGCCCGGGATCTTGCCGGGTTTGCTTGTAGCTTTCGTAAATTTCCCGCGCCTTTTTCTTTTCCATGACCTCGCCCACCATTTCCTTCCCATTGATCCACATGCTGAAATTGGCGACCGATGCTCCTTTGGGCACCGGGAACGTGTAGAGCGCTTCGACCTGCCGGCTCTCGGTGTTGTGAAACACCTGCATGACCTGGGTCACAGCAATGCCGTTGTTGACCGTGACCTGCACCTCTTGCTCCTTGATTTCCAAGACGCCTCCGAAACCGCCGTCAGCGATCAATAATCCGGCCGCGCGCGCTGCCGGAGGCGCCGTCACACCGACGGCCACCAAAGCCACCGCGATAAGTCTGTGAAGTTTTTGAAGTTTCATAATGGTTCTTTCGGCCGCGGGTTCATCCCGCAGCCGTCGGGACACAGTCACATCCTGTGCCACCGTCGCACTACGCCACAAAACGTGTGAAAACCCCTGCAATTGCGTATCAATATCAGGATGAGGCACGGCCTGGCCGGAAGGCTCCGCAATGTTTCATCGACAATTTCTGCGCATTGCGATAAGCATTTTTTGCATGCGCTCACCTTTAAGTGCGGCTGACCGGGCCTTTTTCTCGGAAGTGTCGAAGGCGGCTTTCACAAACCCGTTTAGTCCAGACCGGCGCGACCTGGATTCGCGCATTCTTGGCGAAGTCCTGCCTGAAAGCGAACGAGTGCCGCGCTTGCGCGAAGTCGTCGCCAGCCGCATTGCCAGGCTCGATCGCGCCGGACGTGCGCACCTCAGCCGCTTTCAAGGCGCGGATCAACGGATGATGCGGCACGTTTTCCTTTTTGCGGTGTACCACGAATTCTACGACGCCCTCGACCGGCTGGTTCTGGATCAACTCAAAGCAGCTGATACTCCCTGCCCCGTTCCTTTCGGACGCGATGCCGTGCATCAGCTGATGTCCCGCGGTTTTTCGGAATCTGAAGCCGTGCGCTATTTCGGCATCTATTTTCAAGTGCGCCGGGCCCATCACTTCATCGGCGGACGACTTACCGGCCGGAGCGCGTCCATGCAAGATCTGCGGCGCCACCTCTGGAATTGCGTCTTTACTCATGACATTCGCTGGTACGAACGCTATCTCTGGAACCGCCTCGAAGATTTCTCCACATTGCTGCTGGGCGAGACCGGCACTGGCAAAGGCACTGCCGCCGCAGCCATTGGGCGTGCCGGGTTCATTCCATTCGACCTCAATCGCAATCGGTTCGTCGAAAGCTTCACCCGCAGCTTCGTGGCTTTGAACCTGTCGCAATTTCCCGAATCGCTCCTTGAATCCGAATTGTTCGGCCATAAACGCGGCGCTTTCACCGGCGCGGTCGAAGCCCACGAAGGCATCTTCTCCCGCTGCAGCGCCCATGGCTCCATTTTCCTCGATGAAATCGGCGACGTCTCCGTGCCCGTACAAATCAAATTATTGCAGGTGTTGCAGGAACGAACGTTTTCCCCGGTCGGCAGTCATGAAAAACTTCGCTTTCGCGGACGGGTCATCGCCGCCACCAATCGCTCCCTTGAACAACGGCGCGCCGAAAAGCTGTTTCGTGACGATTTTTTCTACCGGCTTTG
>JBFMDG010000320.1:0-8254 GCA_040754135.1 Verrucomicrobiota bacterium | reverse complement strand
ATTTGGCCAAAGCGGTGTCGCGCGCTCTGGCGCTTGCCACCGCACTCCAAAATGAGCGGACTGTGTCCGTCGCGTTATGGAGTGCGCCGGCAGAACGAAGTGGCGACGGCGCTTTGGCCTTGGCAAAGCGTGCAGGTAAATCCAGTGCGATGGGATTTGGCCAAAGCGGTGTCGCGCGCTCTGGCGCTTTGCCGCCGCACTCCAAAATGAGCGGACTGTGTCCGTCGCGTTATGGAGTGCGCCGGCAGAACGCAGTGGCGACGGCGCTTTGGTCTTGGCAAAGCGTGCAGGTAAATCCAGTGCGATGGGATTTGGCCAAAGCGGTGTCGCGCGCTCTCGCGCTTGCCACCGCACTCCAAAATGGGCGAGCTGTGGAGTTGCAGCCTGCTCACGGCGCCGGGATCACGCGGTAAAATCTTTGTGGATAACGGTTGACCTTGGTATCGACTAAATCGAGCCAATTGGTGCTTGCGAGCTCGGTCGAAAGATCGGTCCAGCGGATCAGATCGATCGAGGCCTGGATTCTGTAGTGGCGACCCGTGCGCGTTCCAAAACGCATTTGAAACGATCGAAACGTCTCGACACCGGTCCAGCGCGCTTGCACCAGAGTGGAAGACAGATCGAGCACATACTTGAGCTGAACCAATCCCGTGGCGCCGTTGACGCCGTCCACGCGAATGTAGTAGCTCTGGCTCGCTTTCGCTTCGAATTGAACGGTGCTGTCCTTTCCATCAATTCCTCCATCATTGTTGCATGCCAGCTCGCGTCGCGTGAGCAGGTCACCAGTAAAGACTCCCAGTAAGGTGTCGAAGCTGCTCCCATCGGTCGTCACGGTCATCATGCCGTCTTCGAGGGCCGTGATGGCAAACCAGTAAGAAGCGCCCCCTGGCACTCCGCACAACGGACCTTCACTGGGCTCGAGGGTCGCACCATCCGTGCTGAAGAATTGCAGGCCAATCACGCCTTGCGAAACGGAGGCGGACGCCAATTTCGCACGGCGAGGTCTGGAGCGCGCCAGGCTTGCGCGAGGCGTGGTGGCGAGCACATCCTGAAATTTGTCATAGGCGAGCGCTTTACCCGGACCATTGCCGAGCTGGCTGATTTGCAGCGAGGCCGGCAAGCTTTCGACGAGCCGGTTGGCAGATCGCAGGCGCACAAAATAAAGACCAAGGTTTTCCAGTTGCACATTCGAGACGAGCAATGTGCCGTTGGTTTCGCCGGCCAACGGATTGCATCGAAAATACCATTGATAACTCACGGGCAAGTCCGGGGGGCTGACAACCACCGCGAACCTGGCATTTTCGTTCGGCAAAACAGATTGACTGGCCGGCTGAGCCACGATTTGCATAAGCGGGCCGGGCGCGTCATCGACCTTCCAATTCAGAACGATGCGCCCAGTGGCATCCCCCAACCCGGCGATCGCAAACATGTATTCCACACCGGCCTCGCATCGGAACACCACGCGACTGCTCAAAAATCCGGCGCTGTCATCATCGGCGGTCACTGGCTCGATGGAAGCCAGCCTGGCCGGTTCTGAGGTGCGATTTGTGTAAACCGCCAGCACTGTGTCAAAAGCGCTTCCCTTCGTGTCGAATTCCGCCAGCCCATTTGTGGGGGCAATCCAGGAGAACCAGACCGAGTTCCCACTCGCGCCTCGAAAATGAACGGGTTCGCCCGGTTCACCCGTCGCCTCTCGGTTGGAACCGCTCGCCGTGCCGCTCGCACCTTGGATCAACGCGCGTTCGCCGAACTTGTCCGCCAAAGTCATCTCGGGAGCGGGCACGATCAGTTCCAAGGGATCGCTGATGGCCACGCCGGCATCGTTGATGGCAATCAGCTGGTAAATGCCCGAGTCCTTTGCGGAGAGGAATGGAATGCGCAGGGTTGCTGACATCGCGCCGATGATGACTTGCCCGTTCAGTTTCCATTGGAATTGCGGTGGCGGGAAGCTGTTCACTTCGCCCACAATGTCGAGAGTGGGGCTAAACGGTGATTGCTGGATTCGGAGCGGAGCGGAGAATCGGGGCGTGGAAATGACCCGGAGTCGAACGGGCAACGACGTTTGTTCACTCCCACGGTCATCCACGGCACGCGCCGTGACCGCGTATTCGCCCGGATTGACATTCGGCCAAAGCAAATGGAAACGTGGAGGCAGTCCACGTCCGATCCATTGCGCGCCGGCAAAAAAGTCCACGTGCTGAACCGTTCCATCCAGGTCCATAGCGTCGGCTTCTATCGAGATCGATTCACTGACGTAATAGGTAGAACGGGAAAGGCGCATCCGCACGATAGGCGGTGAATTGGTCATGCGTTTTTCTATAGCCAGCAACCCTTGCAACGCGTTTTGCTCGTTCGGGCTTTTTGCCCAAATGACGAGCCGATTTCCAAAAGGGAACAGTTCGGCTCCAGCGAAATAATGAAGCGCGCTTTGGCCGGAAAATGATGTTGGATGCGACCACACGCGATTGCCGAAACGATCGAATTGCAGCACGGAAATGGACGTTCCGACATTGCTTGTGACCCAGACGCCATCATTCGCTTCGAGCTGAAGACCGCTCCAGTTAGTTTCCGGCAGAGGAACCACCCACAAGATTTCGCCCCCACTCGAAATGCGCGCCAGCTTGCTCCTGAATGCGGAAGGCTGGACGGCCAAGATGATAACATCGCCTTCGCGATTCATGGCCAGATCGGTGATGGACATGGCCTCTTGAAAAAGCGTTTCGCTATCGATCAACCACCAGAGATCGCCATCTGCATCGATTTTGGCCACGTACTCGAGCCACGGGCTGCTGGACAAATGGCCGGCAGCCAAAGCATTGCCCGAAAGATCGAGCCGCAATCGATTCACCAAACCGGGGAGTTGCGTTGACCACCGCTTAGTTCCGGATGCGTCGATCTGCGTTAGGTAACCTTGAAAGTTGGCCTGGCCGGCGAGGAAAATGTTGCCGTCAAGAGCGACATTCAATGCGCGGTTCTCGTAGGAATTCGCGCCGCTTTCCACAAGAGGCGATTTCGCGATCCAGAGGATGTTGCCATTGGCATCGAGCCGCGCCAGATCTTCCGTTCCGGCCAAGATCACTCCGCCATCAGGCGCCAGTGCCAATCCCACAACGCCCAGCGCGCCGCGCGTGGTGCAGGCGCAAATAAACGAATTCCACAGCGTCGTGCCTTCAGGAGAAATGCGCTGCACCGAGTAAACGCGCGGCGCGAAACGGTTCGTCTCCACTGTCGCGGCCACGAAAAGACTGCCCTCCCCAGACACGATGCTCTTCTCAATGATATAGCGGTCGAGAGCGCCAGGGGGCGGATTGATTTTAAACGAGCCGAGGAGCTGCCCCTCCGCGTCGCGGCGTTCAATGAAATAGCCGGCGTCGGGGATGAGAGTCAGGAGGCGAAATTGCCCGGCCGCGTCCGGCACGACAGAAATCCAGAGAGCGCCGCCAGGCTGTGTCAAAGGCGCGAGCTGTTGCCATAAATCAACGCCGGCCGATTCCACTTCCAGCACGATCGGCGCGCTGAGGGCTGTGCCGGCGCGATTGGCGGTCACCAAAACATATTGGCCCGCGTCACGCGTCTGCACGGGATCGAGCACGAACCTTGGGCCCATGTCATGTGAATTGGGGAGGAATTCGCCATTTTTCCACCAGGCATACGAGGTGGAATCGAACAGCGATTCGGATCCAGTCAATTGCGTGACCAATTCCACGCGTTCCCCAGGACGGACTTTGAAGTGCCGAACCGGAACACTGATCTTCAGCGGCTGCGTCACTTTCAAACGGATGGGAGCGCTGGTGGCGGTTCCGATGTTGTTGCGCACCACGGCTTGATAGAGGCCATCGTCTTCCGGCCGCAATCCGGCGAATGCCAGCGTCCAATTGGTCGCTCCTGGAATTGGTTTTCCATTGAACAACCAGCCATAGGAAAAAGGCGAGTCGCCTTGTGCTAAAGCCCGCAAAAGTCCCGGGGCAATGGATGTGCCAGGCATGATCTCCTCTGAGAGGTTGAACCCGGGCGCGACGATCGGTTCGAGAATGAAAGGCGCATTCGGCGGCAGGACATCGAGGTGTAATGCGGGAGAAAGTGTTGCCCCACGTTCTGTGGTGATGCGGAGGCGGTACTCTCCCTGGTCGCGTTCCTCTACCTGGGCGATTTGCAGCACCGGCTTTTGGACTCCGTCCAGGGGGGAACCGTTCCGCAGCCATTGCAGTTGCAACGGTGGAGTGGCCGTGAATTCAAAACGCAATTCGACACTCTGCCCGCTCACCACCTGACGGCTGGATTCTGTCGAGAGGAATTTCACCTCCGCCGGCCCGTATTGCACGAGCCCATAGCTGCCGGCAACGTGGATCGTGTCCGATTCATCTACGGCCAAAATAGGCACGCCCATCTCGTAGCGGGCGCTTAATATCGGCGGATGCGATGTCCAGAGCCAATCACCGGCAGCGTTGAACTTTGCGATGGCAAACGGTTGCCCAAACGAGTCGCTCTTGATCAATGCATAAATCTCTCCGGAACGAGGCACGCTCACCTGTTGGCCAAATCCTTCGAGCGGGTATGACCTCGACCAAATCACCTTCCCGCGGACATCCACTTGCGCGAGCCAGAAATATCCCTGGCTGCTTCCGGCGACGGTGACGGTTCCGGTATCGTCAGTGGCAATTCCCATCGCGCTAAATGTGAGTCCGAAGCGGACCGTCTCGAAATGCAAACGCCATTGCTCGATGCCGGCGTTGTCGTATCGCATCAGCACGCTTCCTCCAAGGGGGCCTTGCAAGAGAGCGAGCACCGTGTTGCCGAGCGCGTCCGTGGCCATGGCCGCCGGGTTGGAGACCGGCACGGAACTTCGGAAGACAACGTTTCCGGCTCGATCGAATCTCGAGAGCTCGTTTCCAATTGGGAAACCACCACTATGAAACCGGGTCGAGAGCACGTAGGCCTGTTCGTCCGCATCCAACGTGGCATGAACCGGCCTGTTGTTTTCCGGAAATAGATAAGTCCAAAGCAATCTCCCGCTGGCATCGTAGCGCCTCACGAACGACTGCTTTCGCTCACCCAGCACCACAATCTGATCGCAACCCGCCACCACATTTTCCGTGACGCTCCGATCGAAAAAGTCGTCCAGCTCAGGCAAATCTCTCATCCAAACCAACTCTCCGAACGGCGTGAGCTTGAGCACCCGCGCATCGCCAGCGACGAAAACATTCCCCTCATGATCGAGCGTCAGTCCGGTAAAATGTTGGAGGGGGCTGTTGGAACGCGTGGGAATGCGAAAGGTCCAGAGCGTCCGTCCGTCCACGGCGATTTTTGACACGAACGAATTTGTTCCGAGCAATCCGGCCACGTGACCGTTGCCGTGGCGATCGACCCGCAACGTTTCCACTGATTTTTGCGAGGGAAAAGTGCGCTCCCATTCGACGGACCAGCGAGCGTTGAGTTCGGGAGTGGAAAGCGACTGCTGTGTTCCTTCAGCCGTTTGCACTGGGCAAAAGAGCGGCCAGCCTGAAAGACACAGGGCCAGGCTTTGTTTGCATCCCCGGATCAGGGAATTCATACGCTGATGATTTGCGATTTACCTATGTAATCCGTTGCCGCCAACGCGAATCTTTCAGGGTCTGGCAAACTTTTTTCGGATGTTCAACGCAGCTCTGGTTTGAATGCATTAAGCATGGCCTGCTCGCCAAGCGCGGCGCCTTTGGGTATTTGAAAGTTTCAACGACCGGCCAGTATTTCCGCGAGCCGATCGAGAAAAGGATGTTGCGTTTCCTTCAATTTTTGGCGTGCCTCGGGCAGTGCGAAAAAACCGACCTCTTCAATCTCAGGAAACGCTTGAAGCCGACCCGAACCGGGCGGCCACTCGAGGCGGAACTGATTGCAAACATGCTTTTGCGACTCGTCCCAATCACCCGGAAAGGCCCAGCCGTGAACCGTCTTGCCGCCTTTCTGCACAATGCTCCCGAGGGAAATGAACGCGGCGTCCGACGGTGGTTCGATGCCGATTTCTTCGAGAAATTCCCGGCGCGCCGCCGCCAGCAACTCTTCTCCCGGCTCGATCTCTCCCTTGGGAATCGTCCAATGGCCATCCCCTTTCTTGCGGAAAAAAGGGCCGCCCGGCCTGGCCAGAAAAACTTCGAGCTGACCTGCGCGCTGACGATACATCAACAGCCCGGCGCTGATTCTCGATCGAGTCATGAGATGCCGCATCGCGAGCGACCACGCCGTCGCGTCGCGTTTGAATTTAGAAATAGTAAAACGATTCCGGCTGGCCGAACCCTTGCATGGTGTGCTGTCCTGCGTCATGCATTTCGATCCGTTTTTCGAGCTTTTGCCCGGCGGCGCGGCTCATCAGGCAGGGACGCTCCAAAGAACCCGCCAGCTTTTCCATGCGGAACACGTAATTCACATCCTTACCCATCAGGCTTTCCTCACCGAGCGTGGCCGTTCCCCCCACCGCCACTTCGCCAAAATGCAGGACGACGCGAAATCGCGGACTATCCAGAATTTGCAGTTCCTTCAGCTCGCGCAACGCCTGCGCCACACTTTCCGCGATGTCCTTTCCATCGGGCCAATACGCGAAAAACCCGTCGCCAAGAAACTTGTTTATAATGCCGCGATTCTTATCGATGATCTCTTTGCACGAGCCGAGCCAGCGGCCCGTGACCATCGACAATTCGTCCGGAGACAATTTCTTGCTCAAATCGGTGGAGGCCACCATATCCGCGAGCAACAACCAGCAACGGACAGTTTTAATTTCGCGCAGCGTGACTTCCGTGAAAGTGCGGTCGCGCGTTGAATCACCGCCCTGCGGCTGGCGAAAGACGAGGAGAAAATCTCCGATCGAGATTTTATCGCGATCCTGCAGGCGAGTGGGTTGCGAGACACGCCGGCCGTTCAGGTAAGTGCCATTGCTGCTGCCCAGATCGACCAGCCAGAATTCGTGATCCCCTTGACTGTGAATGATGGCGTGACGACGGGAGACTTTGTTGTCGGGGAGGACAATTTGATTCGAGAGCGACCGGCCAAGAGAACAGGACGCCGCCACAGGCCACTGTTCGCCTTTCGATTCGAGCCAAGAACTGACCGACGGATCCATCACTTCGTTATTACAAAAGCCGACGCGACAGGCAACCACTCTCGCGAAAACTTTTCCATCGCGCGGCGCGGTGCAGTTTCTGATTTCCGTGATCCTGAAGCACGCGAGACTAAATGGTTTTTAATCGGCAAAGATTTTACGCGCGCGCGGTGTCTCCGGAATGCGTTCGGGAACCGTTTCGAAGGGCGCATTGATCCAGGGATCGAGTTTCGGCGATGACGGTCTCAATGAGGCCGTCTGGCCCGGTCCTACGGAAATCAGGCTGGAGTTGCTCAAGACTAGTGCGGTCCCCGAAATGACGGTGACTTCGCCGTCGGCTCCGATGTCATATTGCGTCCCTCGGATCGCCACCAGCCCGTGTGGGATGAGCACTTCATATTTTGAGGCCGGGGCGAGCTTTTTTACATTGCCCAGAAGTCGGCCGCGAAGGAGGTGAAGACGTGTTTCGATGACGACCTCTTGCCCTACGTTTTCGTATCGTAACGTGGTTATTCGCAGGACGGAGTTTTCGGGGACGCGAATGACCGGGCCGTTGTTTGAAAGAAAAAAATCGGCGCTGGAATTCGCTCCCGTACGGATCGTGTCAGTCGCATTTAAGATGAGTCCACTTCTCACCGGTTGCCAGACCGGACTGGTCGCGCGCAGAAATTCCACCGTCCCTCGAACGGCCCGGCAAATGGCCTTTCCTTCCGCGGCTGGCGCCGGCTTCACGGAGAACATGAAGAGAGAGAAGATGGCGCAAACGAGCAATCTGCCGAAAACCGGTCGAGTCCAATAGGAATAGGATTTCATTGATTCAATCGGGTGAATTCCGTGAGAACGCGATGCGCTTCGGCGCGGAGCAATTCGCGTTCGATTTCCTGGTGCCAATCGAGGCGCATGTCGAAAGAGCGAAACCGAGCCCACTCGCATTCATCCCAGATGGCGAGTGCCTGATGGATCTGTCCGGTTTGCGATAGCGCCATGATTTGCAATAACGGCGCGAGTTCCTTTTCGATCGGTGCGGATTCAAACCGGGAGGATTCCAGCAGAGCGGCACATTCCTTGAATGCTCCGCTCCGGTACTTCACCAGGGCCAGCAGCAATGTATCCGATGGGTTCGGGATATTTCCGCCAGCCTGCTTGTCGGTCACACTCTTGGCCTGGGCAAGCACTTCTGCTCGG
>JBFMDG010000319.1:0-8283 GCA_040754135.1 Verrucomicrobiota bacterium | reverse complement strand
CGATTTCGCTGGGGGAGCTTTTTGAGAATCTCGTCTGAGTTTGAGTGTGAGTTTGAGGCGACCGACGGCGCCCGTCTTCAAGCAGCCAAGGCGCAAATGGCTTATCGATACTTTCGGGTCGTGTTCTCCCACAACCAGAGCACATCTTTGTTGTTCGAGTTATTGGGGATGGACGGGGTCGTTTTCGCTTTGTCCTTCAAAATGGTCCTTGGATCCTGCCATTTGTGGATTTCCGAATGGCCGTCGGCGAAAGCAATCCCTCCAGCGCGATTGTGATAGCTGGCCGGGAAGTCCGGCATTTTTGTTTCCGAGGCATTGGGATATCCGCGCATATCGACCACGAAAAATCCATCGTTGATGCTGGCTGGGTGTTCATCGAGCAGCACCCAGGTCTTGCTTGGTCCTGGATCGACCAGATCAGAAAACTTGAGGTAAGCGCGGAACTCGGTGCCTCCAAACCAGGTGTGAATCCCTTCATTCATGCCCAACCAGGAATTCATAGCCACGCTGCGAAGCCAAGGCACGCGTTCACCCCGCCGAGGCCCGGCCGTGATCTGAGCGAGGGTTCTATCGGCCGGGCACTTGTAAATCCCAAAGGCTTTCGAGGTGTAAGGCCAAATGGCGCCTTTGGTCAGGGTGATGTCCGGATCCCAGTTATCGCGTTTCCCAGGATTCGAGGCGTCCTCGATACCGTGCATCCAGGCGAAATTGTAATTGGGATTGGAAGGATTGTCATCGACGTAAGCGTAAGGAAGCCTCTCGTTGTTATCATCGACGTACATGCGCCAGGCCAGCATCAATTGCTTGGTGTTGTTCATGCAAAAGACGCCTTGAGCTTTGGTTTTGGATTTGGCGAGCGCGGGGAGGAGCATGCCAGCCAGAATGGCAATGATGGCGATCACCACCAGGAGTTCAATCAGGGTGAATCCGCTTTGGTGAGGACGATTAAAACCGGGTCGAGTGAATTGCATAGGCACCTCAAAACAAACGTTGGATCTTGCCAATTTCAAAAGGATTATCCGCAGCGGGGCTCGCTTTGACAAGTGTGCGTTTCGTCTCACAGCGGAAAAGTCGGAAATGATTGCGCGTTTGTTTCGCTTGAGCTTGGCCTCTCCGTTGCCGACAAACTGAGAAGGCAAGGCGACAAACGAGCAGACAGAACCCGAGCTTGCCGCCGTTTGCCGCCGTTTGCCGCCGAAAAAACTTAAATCAAAAACTTGTAATCCAGGCGCGTTCTGGTAGGCTCCGACACCCAAGAGCCGGCTAGTTCAGGCCATTTGGCTCTATATGACGACATCGCGTTCAATCAGCGTTGGAATGCGTGAGCCAGTGTTAGGTTGTCTTTTTGCAGTCTTAATCCTGCCTCTGACTGCGGCCCAGAAACCTGATCCGGTTCACGACCAACCTGTCTCCTTGCAACTCATTCGGCGTGGCGAACTGCTCGCTGTTTGGGACAAAAATCCCGATACCAAACCGGTCCTTATCGAGGACACTGCTTCGTGGAAAGGCATCACTTTCACGCGGGAAAAGCCCAAATCCGAGGCCGAACCTGACTGGATCACCTTGTCGTCAGGAGATAAATCCGTTGAGCTGGAAGTCGAGCAGTTCAAACATTGCAAATGGCTCATTCCGGCCAAGCACACCTTTCGGTTATTCCCCAATCCGCAGCGCACCGTTTTGGACATGGAATCTCCGCGAAGCAATAAGGGTTCAACTCTGCTGCGCTTGCCCGATGATGCCACCGCTGAAATCCGGGCAGGATCGACTGCCCGTCTGGACCTATTGAACGATCTTTCCTACTACGTTTCGGGACGCGGCAATGTTGAGGGGAAAAACAACGAAGGGCGTGTCTTGCAATTGTCGGCGTTGGAGTTTCCTCTGACTGGCGGACCTTTGGCGGAAATCACTTATGCCAATGGCAAGGTGCGCAAGGAACGGCTGGTGCCGACCACGCACGTGTTTGTGTCGGGCTCTCTCGATACCCAGGTCCATTTGCATTTGGCCGGACAACATGCCGCCGAATTGCTCAAGTTGGTGCCCGGACAACGGGAACGCGTGAGTTTCTCCAACGGATCAGCAGCAGAGTTCCACCTGGACAAAGACTCCGGATTTCTGACGTGGAATGTCGAACGCGGCTATTTTCTTTTCAAAGTCGCCGGCTGCGATTGCTGTTGGCAGGCGCTTACTTTGACCGATCAGATTGCGGAACTGCAATGGGATGAAGCGAGTGAACTGCTCGAGATCAAAAATGAATCTCCGGAAAAGATTTTCGCGCCCAACCGCCATATCCTGGTCCACCGGGCGCCAGAGGTGAATATCAGCGTGGATGTGAATGCGGATTTTCAATACGGGGGCTTGCCCGACTGCATTGGTTTTGGAGTGGCCGCGCTGTGGGGTGAAGTGATGATCGCCAATACGGAGCGGCGACAGGTTTTTCCGGTCGAGAGAGACCGTCCGATGTTCGAGGGACGCCTGCCATTGGTGTGGGAAAACTCCTCCTTGGGTCAACCGCAACAAGAGGCCAGTCTCGAATGGAACGGCCACAACACGGCGCAGTTGAGTGCGACCGGCACGAAGCTCGGTGTCAAATCGAGCCAAACCGGCGAATTCAAAGTGCAGGAGTCGGTGTTACAAGTTGGGTACCCGATTGCCGGTGAGCTGGCGCTGCACGCCCGCAAAGGCCATTTCAGAATTCAGCTCACGGAACTTTTGCCAACGGCAAGTCTGTTCATTCCAGAGGGAAATGAAGTTCATCTTCGCGTGGATCGCCGGTTTGGCGTGCTGATTATTGAAACGAAAGAAACCAACGAAGGCCAGGTTCAACTTTTCACGGGGGGCGCATTCGCCCCATTGTTGAAAGCGAAATCCAAACTCACCATCGTCCTCCTGCGAGAGGTGAGCGGGAGCGGAGAAGAATTAAGCCGCGGCCCGACAGGCGATGCCACCGCGGCGAGCCTGATTCGGTTCAACCGCACCGGCGAGACGATATTTCTGGAGAACACGCGGAATCCTACATTGAGGGCAGAATTGAAAACGACCATCGTTTTCGAAGGAGTGGAATTCACGTTGCAACCAAAGCGGTCGAGCGTTCTGATTCGCCCGATCGAGCGGCATCTGGAATTTGAAGTTTCCGGCTTTTCCGACACGCGGTGGAGTGTGCGCACGAACTCGACGCTTTTGCTGACTTTGGATTTCGAGCGCCGGATCCTCGATCTCAAAACCGGCGAAACGAACAGTGACCCAGTGCGCGGGTATTTTTCTGATGATGGCAAAGTGGAGATTCATGCCGGATCGACGGCGCGATTCGATCTGTTTAAGGACGAGTCCTACTACGTTTCAGGGCGGGGCAAAGTTTCCGGCACAACGGCCGAGGGCCAGCCCATTCAACTCACCGCCAACGGGCTGCCTCTGTCGGGCGGCGCGCTGGTCGAACGCATGGATGCCCAGGGCAAATCAAAGCGGGAACGAATGAAGCCGCTGATATTGATGAGCGTTGGCGGTTCGATCGAGGATGAGTTGGACATCACCTTCGATCAATCGAAAGAACTGAAGCGAGTGATTCTGAGGAATGGCAGCCGTGAAAAGATTGATTTGCCCAACGGTTCCATTGTGCACCTGTCTTTCGATGGGAATTTGAAAGTCCTCGAGTGGAGTGTGGAAAAGGGCTTTCTTCAAATCGTCGTGCCCGGATTTGATTGCTGGAAAGGCTTTGCCTTGACTGATCAAATCGCCGGTCAAACCTGGAGTTTGGGAAGCCGGCTGATGGAAATCAGAAACCGCTCTGCTGATACCATTGTGCCGCCCAACCGCGAGATCCTGGTTTATCTCGCCTCCCGCATTCACGCGATTGTGGATTTGAAGGCGGTTTTTCAATACGCACCTATTCATAACTGCACCACATTTGCATCGGCGGCTTCCGGTGGGGACGTGCGCATTTACAACAGTGATTTGAAAGAGACAACGGTTATCGAGAACAGCAATCAACTCTTCAAATCGGGGATTGCATATCGCGGCGAAACGACCACTCCGAAGAGCAAAATTGCGCTCACATGGAAGGGTGATGACGCTGCGAAACTGGCAACGGAAGAGAAACTGGTTGGACTGCCGGAAACGCGACGTGAGCTGATTGAAGATTCGACGTCACAAGCCGTGCTGGAAGCGGATCACTCGGAGAAAGGTTTTATCATCCTGCGCGCCGTAAAAGGCGATCATCTCATCCGATTAAATGATTTGTTGCCGGATGCCATGCTTGAATTGCCGCAGGGCAATGAAATCACGCTGCAAGTGGACCGGGGCCGCGGGGTTTTTGCCATGAAAGCCTCGTCCGGAAACGCCACGCCAATACGCATTTTGACCGACACCGGTTTTTCGTCGTTCCTCGGATCGAGCAGTTCAATGACCGTGGTGCTTGGGCGAACTTCGACCGATTCGAATCTGGTGTTTTTCGAGGGCGCGGGGGCTTCATCGGACCAGCAGGAAGCATTTGTTCCCGTGACCGGAACGACACCGTTTGGGACTGGATTTGGCACCCAGACCCCGAATGAACCGATTGATGTCAGCCGTATTCAACAACCGCCGACGAGTGTGGTCCGTTAACGCATGAAGACATGCTCTGTTTCCTGAATAATGAGCGCCCGAGGACGTTTTCCCCAGGCTCTATCAAGATCGAACCCGGCGCCAGATCAGCCGCGGCGCTGGCTTTGGCGTGCCGGTCTTTTGCTGGCCATGCCCTTGACCGTCCTGGCGCAATCGCAACGTGATTTCTTGATGCGCACCTCGCCATATCCTGTTTTTCGAGCTCCGGAGTCGAGCAATTATAATTTGCGCTGGGGCCGGCTGAAGGGGCTGTTTCGCGCCTCCGCCCAGGTGGAATTCAACGACAACATCAATCTGGCGGAGGTGAACCCGGAAAGTGACATCGCGTTCGGACCGACTCTTGGGATCGGCTTTTTTTGGCCGATGAACCAGAACAACCTGATGCAATTCGACGTGGGCGTGGGCTACCGTTGGTATCTCAACCATTCGGAATTGGATTCGTTCACCGTATTGCCGAATACGCGGTGGGATTACCGGATGTTTCTGGGACAAACCCAGATTGATATTCACGATAACCTGAGCATTCAGGTCGATCCGATTTCGCGCGCGGAAATCAGCGGTTCTCCTGGAGGGATTTTGAATTTCAAAGTTTTAAACAACACGGCAGGCATTCAAGCCGACCGAAAACTTTATCGTGATTTGGGAGCTGTGGCCGGTTTCGATTACACCATCGTCCGTTCGCTGACAGATCAATTCACCAGTTTGGATCGCGACGACCAGACAGCTAATGCGGGTTTGTACTACCAGGTTTCACCGCAATGGACGGTGGGCGTGAATGGATCGGTCACCTCCACCGATTATTTAGAAACGGTGCAAAATGACGGCACGAGTTACAGCGCGGGTGTGCACGCGAATTACATTGCGACCAAGTTCATCACGGTGGATTTGGCCGCCGGTTATTCCAGTTCCAGTTTTGAGACAGGGGGTTTGATTGGTGACACCTCCGAATTCAGCGGACTGACCTATTCCTTGAGCGTTCAACATCGCGTTAATCCCAGGCTGAATCATAACGTGCGCGTGAGCAAAAGCGCTAATCTCGGCTTCGGCAACAACTTTACCGATACCCTGGCGCTGCAGTACGGGCTGATGATGCGCCTTTCAAAACGCTTGAACGTCAATTCAACATTTTCCTATGAGAGTCTCGATTTCTCCGGCCCTCGAGGTGAAGTGGCTGATCGCTACCTTTTTTACTTCGGCACCGGATACCAGGTTGCCAAGAATTGGATGCTTGGATTAGGATTTGCTTTCGCCTGGAAAAATTCGAATTTGCCCGGCAATGACTATCAACAAAATCGGCTGACTATTGATGTGACGCGTCAATTTTAATCCATGATCACCAGATTGTTACATGCATGTCGGCTTGGCCTCCTCCTCGTCATGAGCGGCGGCGTCCCGGTCGCTTTTGCCCAGGCAGATAATGCCGCGGCAGCGACTGGGAGTGACAGTTACGTTTTGGGGCCGATGGATATTCTTGCATACGAAATCCAGGAAGATCCAAAGCGCAAAGAACCAGTCCAATGCGCGGTGGGTGTTCAGGGGGATGTCAGTTTTAGAGTGAGCCAGGGTTACAACACGACCATTGATCTCAAGGTCACCGGTAAAACGATTGAAGAAGTCCGGCGCCTGCTCAAAGCGCGGCTCGAGGAGAACTTCTACACCACCGCCACGGTGCAGCTGAATTTGAAACAGGCTGCCATTCGCCAGGGAACGGTTTATTTCACGGGTGAGGTTCGTGGCAACACCTTGCAAATCCAACCTTCCGACAAGAAAACATTGTCCCAAGCTTTGATCCAAATTGGAGTCACGGAATTTGCCAACTTGAGCAAAGTGCGCCTGCTTCGCGAAGATCTCGTGAACAAAACTAATATCGTCCGGTATGTCAACGTGAAGAAGATCAATGAGGGTGATCGCACCGAAGAAGATCCCATCCTGCAAGACAAGGATCGCATCGATGTGCGTGGAAAACTGATTAATTTTTAGCGGAATGTCCACGCCACTTTCCCCACCGCCTGCCTACGGAACTTCGGTCGTTGACCGGATGAACCTGGTGCTTCGCCTGCGTCGGTACCTGAAGCTGGTCCTGAGCCGTTGGTGGATTTTGGCCCTGACCACTCTCATTGGCTTAGGGGCGGGCTATTACATGGCCAAAAAGATTTCGGACCTGTACCGGGCCTCACGCCGCATCACCGTGGCGCCGCGCATTATTATCGAAGGGACAGATCGCACCCGATATCTCGAAGCGCTCGACAAGTATTACGAGCATCAGGCGCTTTTGTTGAATGGGGTTGTCCAAAGCCGCGTGCATCAAATCATGCTCAACCGCAAGGTGCCCATCGATCCGAATTTCCGTTTATCAGCCGTCGCCACTCCGGGCCCTTCCTTGTTTCAACTGACGGTCGAGTGCACCGACTTTGATTACGCCACCAACTTCGTGGCCACGTGGGCGCGCGAGTACCTCTTGTACAAGCAGGAGGAAAAGCAACGCGCCATGGGCGGAGCGGCGGCCAACGTTCAGGACGAGGTTATCCGTTTAGAACGGAAGCTCGAAGAAGCGCGCGCCGCCAAACAACGATTCCTTCGCACCAACAACATCGGGAATGCCCAGGAAGCTGGCAAATTTGCCGATCAGCAGCTCAACGAACAAGCCAATGAATTGCTCCGAATTCAGACACAACGCCAATTATTGGAACAGTTGAGCAATGAAGATCTCGCCAAAAGCGGTTTGCCCGGGAGCGGAACCACCGCCGAAAGGAATACCGGCGACACTGCCCCCGGCCGGTCGGATGTCGATCCGCTCGATAAGTTCACGATTCAAAAGTACGAAGAATTGCGCCTCGAGATTTCTTCGAAGCAAGCGGAAAAGACTCGCTGGGCCGGTTTGTTAAAGCCGCAGCATCCTTACATGCAGGAGCTGGACCTCGACCTCGAACGCCTCAAACGCACTTTGGACGGTCAGCTCGCCTTGATCGAAGAGAAACGCAAGGCAATGATCGATCACCTCAAAAAGAAAGAGCAAGGCCTGGAAAACGTGGTCGCAGAACTCCGCAAAAAAGTCCTCGAATCCAGCGCCATTCAAAACGAATACTCCCGACTTGAAGAGGAGGAAAATAACATCAAAGACCGTTTGACGATCGCCCGGCGCAATCTCGAATCGGTCAATAACGCCGATGTGGATCAAAGTGAGTTTGCCATTCTCGAAGAACCGCTCGGCGTGCGCGCTCCGACCAATCCTTTGGCCCGCCGCAATATGGTGATGAAAGGCCTGGCCATCGGGTTTGCCGTGGGACTCGGGATTATTTTCCTGTTGCATCGCATGGACGATCGCATGGAGCTGGCGCAGGACATCGAAGAATCCCTTGATTGCACCGTGCTCGGGCAGATTCCGCTGGTCGATGTCAACGCGCTTAAAGACCGCACTCTGTTGATCACGAATCTTGATCAATACGACTTTTTTGCGGAGGCAATTCGCGGCGTTCGTTCCGCGGTGCTCTTCGGGTCACAAGGCTCGAACAAGCAGGTGCTGATCGCCACGAGCGCGGTGCCCGGAGATGGCAAGACCACATTCACGGTGAATTTTGCGGCCACATTGGCGCTCGCCGGCAACAAGGTACTTTTGGTGGATGCGGATCTGCGCCGGGGCAACGTTCACAATTATTTCAAATCGGACCGCGGACCCGGTTTCTCGGA
>JBFMDG010000318.1:0-8288 GCA_040754135.1 Verrucomicrobiota bacterium | reverse complement strand
AAAAACTGCAATTGATTATCCATGGCGGTTGGCTCGATGAATGGGTGCTCAAATTCGAGCGGGCCGTGTTTGGAATTCAGCCCACCCTCTGGCTGGAACAATTCACCACCCCGGCGCTGACCGAATGGATGATGTTCTCATACATGTTTTATTTCCTCATGTACCCGATCATCTGCGGGATCATTTTCTTTCGACACGGCGAGACGGCGATGGAGGATTATTTCTTTTCGCTCGGTTTGACGAACATCCTTTGTGATCTCGGTTTCATTTTGTTCCCGGTGGCAGGACCGATGTACACGGTGGGCCACTTCTACAAGGTGCCGCTCGAAGGTTCCTTTTGGACGCCGATTGGGGAGTACGTCCGGAGGGAGCTCCAGTATATGGGCGGAACCATTCCCAGCCCGCATTGCGCCGCCGCCACGATTATGTGGGCCATGGCCTTCCGATATCATCGGCCGACCTTTTGGTTTCTGACGCCTTTGGTGCTGTCGCTTTATGTCTCCACGTTTTATGGCCGCTACCATTACCTCTCGGACGCGATTGTGGGAATTGCCGTGGCTTTCTTTGCCATTCGAGTGGTTCCGAATCTGACTCGGGTCTGGGAGCGTGCGCTCCGCAAGCCGGTGGCGGCAGAAGTGCTCGAACCGGTGACTACCACCGAAACCGTCCGTTAAACAGGGTAAGGGAAAATTAGATCAGGCCGAGTTCTTTGCCGATCTTTTGGAGTTTTTCGAGGGCAAAATCGATCTGGCGATCGGTGTGCGTGGCCATGAGGCTGATCCGGATCAATTCCATTCCGGGCGGCACGCCGGGGGAAACGACCGGATTAACGAAGACGCCTTCTTCCTCGAGCCGCTTGCACATCTTGAATGTCGTCATGAAATCACGGCAGTAGAGAGGCAAGATGGGCGTTTGCGAGGCGCCCAGGTCGAACCCGAGCGAAAGCAATCCCGATTTCATGCGATTGGTGTTGTGCCAAAGGTTGGCGATGCGTTCAGGTTCGCTTTGCATGATCTTCACCGCCGCCAGAACGGCGGCGGCATTTGCCGGACTCATGCTGGCACTGAAAATCAACGCTTTCGAATGGTGCTTCAGGAAATCGATCGTTTCGGCATCCGAGGCAATGAACCCGCCAAGGCTTGCCAGCGATTTGCTGAAGGTGCTCATGATCAGGTGCACCTGATCCGTCAGTCCGAAGTGGCTGGCCGTTCCCGATCCGTTTTTGCCCAGCACTCCCACGGCATGCGCATCATCCACCATCACGACGGCCCGATACTTCTGCGCCAATCGGCAGATCTCCGGCAGATCGGTAATGTCCCCTTCCATGCTGAATACGCCATCGACCACGATCAGTTTTCCCGATTCGAGGCTGAGCTTTTGCAGGCGGTTCTCGAGCGCTTCCATGTCATTGTGCGGGAAGCGGAGCAGTTCCCCCGGGGAGAGAAGGCAGCCATCGACGATGCTGGCGTGGTTGCTTTTGTCGGCGAGGATGTATTCGCCTTTGCCGACCATGACGCTAATGACGCCGAGATTGACCTGGAACCCGGTGCTGTAAAGGAGGACGGCTTCTTTATTGACGAGGCGGGCGAGTTCTTCTTCCAACCGGAGGTGAATATCGAGCGTGCCGTTAAGGAATCGGGAGCCGGCGCAGCCGCTGCCATATTTGTCAACCGCTGCTTTGACCGCCTCTTTGATTTTGGGATGATTGGTCAGGCCGAGGTAACTATTGGAACCGAGCATCAGCACCTTGCGGCCATTCATGATGACCTCGGTGTCCTGGGCGGAGGAAATGGTGCGGAAATAGGGATACAGCCCGGCGGCACGGACCTGGTTTGCGCCGATATTTTTTTGCAGTTTATCCAATAAGGGCAAACGGGCCTGGACAGGTGAACCGTTCGAACTGGGCTCCATCACCTCCAAAGGCCGCTTGGTACCCAAGTGCCCCGGCGGGACGGTGGTGAGTTGGTGGTCACGTGTCATAGCGGTAGGATTTCGATTTTGGGTTGTATTAAAAAACGACCGCGGACCTCTGCAATGACCCTGAGCGGCCCGAAAAGAAAAAGCAGGAGCCCGGCTGCCAGAGCTCCTGTTCCAGTATTCGTTCGGTTTGCAGACTCACGCTGTCTGGCATTCCACTAGGAAGGCCAACGCTTCCTGTCAAGCTGTTTTGCCGCGTCCCAAACGGTGTTCCGGGCCATTTCCACCCCGATTTTCCTCCCGCCTGGGCGCGCCCTCACCCCGGATGTATTCTCCGGGCAAATGACCGATATCATTCCTACTCAAGTTCCATCAACCCGCCGCTTATCGAGCGGAAGCCTTCTCCGGGGGCGGCGCCGCCAACGAAGCACAAACCAGTTCCCGATCATTGCGCACAAAAATGGATCGATTCGCATATGCCGGATGCGACCACACGACATCCCGGCCGGCGGCCGTATTCGTCGGCTCCAAGAGATGCACGCGGCCGATTTCGTCGTAGCCTTGGGGTGTCAGCCGCGCCAGGATGAGATCTCCGATTTCGTTGAAAAGGAAAAATCGATTCTCGTGGCGCACCAAAAAGGCGTTGGCCCAGCGAACCTCCTTGCCTCCGGTGGGGGCAAGCGTTTCCCAAACACGCTCCCCGGTCTGCAGCTTGAGGCAGCGCAATTGTCCATAACTGCAAACGCCATAAATATGGCCCTCCAAAATGAAAGGCGTGCACATGATGCTGTGCAATCCATCGGTATTTCGTTCGCTGTTGTTTTTGCCTTTCCAAACCAGACGCGCCTCAGGCTTCGCTCGATCCAACTCGAGCAACACCGACCCGTTGTAAAAGGAGGACACCAACAAATAATCACCGGCCTGCCGCGGCGTCGGAACCGTCAGCCCCGAGCGAACTTGAAATGGGTGCGACCAATAAACTTTTCCGGTCTCAGGATCGAGCGAGTTGATCGCTTCCGGATGCCAGATGATCAACTGTCTTTTTCCGCCTGCCTCGTAAATCATCGGCGGACAATAGCCCGGCTCCTTGGCGCTCAAGGAACGCCACAATTCCTTCCCGGTCTCTTTATCGAACGCCACGGCGACGCTGTTGCTCCCGCCGGCCAGGCAAATGATTTTGTTTCCGTCAATTAATGGATGCGCCGAAAAACCCCAGACCGGAGTTTCAATGCCGAAATCTTTTTTGAATTCGCGGCTCCAGATGACACGGCCATCGGCCATCGAGAAGCAAAACAGGTGGCCTTCGGTTCCAAGCGTGTAAACTTTTCCGTCACGTACGATCGGTGTGGCGCGCGGACCCGCAGGGTAGCTGACGTTGTAAGGGCAATCATACTCGTAACGCCACAAAACTTTGCCGTCCTTTTCATCCAGGCAAAGCACTCGCTCCGTTCCCGGGATGGAACCGCGCTCAAATGGATTCGCCGGGTTGCGCGCCCCTTGGTGCAACTGGCGATCGGTCACAACAACTTTTCCGCCCGCCACAGCGGGCCCCGCGTATCCCGCGCCGATTGGAACCCGCCAGCGGATGGGCAATCCTTCGCGCGGAAATTTTTCGAGAATTCCCGATTCACGCCAAACGCCATCGCGCTCAGGCCCGAGCCATTGCGGCCAATCATCGGCCTGGAGCGCTGTGGATGCCAAAGCAAGGGCCGCCGCACAAACAATCGATGCAACGAAAGATGGAACCCGAAGGTGCGCGGCTGGGTCGTGGGGCTTGGATTTCATTTTGATAGCGGCGGCGAAATTGCCAGCCAGAGCCAGCCGGCAAGAAAACTCAGGCCGCCGATCGGCGTGATGGCTCCGAGCCAGCGTGTGTTCGTGGCTGCCAGCAAATAGAGGCTTCCGCTAAAAACCAAAATCCCAATAAAGAAACAGAACCAGGCGCCGCGCGCGAAGGTTGGAAGCGCCGCAAGAATCACCAGCATCAAGCCATGCACGCCATGGTAGAAAACGGCTTTCTCCCAAATGGCGGTCGTTCCATGAGCCGAAAGAGTTTTGGATAGGCCGTGGGCGCCAAAAGCGCCAAGGGCCACCGCCAAAAAGCCAACCACCGCAGCAATCCGAAACGCCTGAGCCGCTGTCATGTCGCAAACTGTAAAGACTTTGGGCAACCGTCGTCAATCCTGTCAACGGCATGCCAGTGAACCGGAACGGAGGTCAAATGGCGTCCGCGTTCTTCCTGATGTCCACTGGCAACTTTTCGTGCGGCCGTGTTCGAGTTTGGTGCAGTGCTGCGCGCCATCTCGCCACTTGCATTTAGGGCCGGACGCGCATGGCGAGATTCGCACCAGCGAAGCCGCGCTTCAGTCATGCTAAAATTCAGACGGACCTCCGCCCATCTGTTGTGTTCCTGGACAGCATTTTCTTTCGACACACTCGTTCTCGATGCCAATTCCGGTGCGGACTGCCTGCGAAATGATTTGCGCGCTGCCAACTTCCGCGGCGCGGCAGACTTGAGTGGGGCGGCATTTCTCTGTGGCATGCCGGTAGCTCAGCGCCGCGCGTGCAATCTCGTTTGTCGCTCAGCCTGGATTTGTCCCTGCGGGATGATGTCCAGCTCGAATCCGAATTACCCGCCGCGACCGCCGCGGCCGAAGCGCCGCAGCTTTGCGGGCCGCAGCCGGCGCGCGCTTTGAACCATGCGGCTTCGCAGATTCGTTACACCTTCACCAATCCCATTATTCCCGCTCCGTCCGCCGATCCATGGATGATTTATCACAACGGCTTTTACTACTACGCGGAGAGCCGAAACCATACGACCATTCACATCCGGAAATCTCGATCCATCGTCGATATCGGTTTGGATGATGGAGTGAAAGTCTGGACGCCCCCGGTGCAGGGGCCGAATTGCAAAGGGGTTTGGGCGCCCGAACTGCACTTCATCAGTGGCAAATGGTACATCTATTATGCCGCCGATGACGGGGAGAATGAAAACCATCGCATGTTCGTGCTGGAATCCGAATCGGATGATCCGCAAGGCCGGTATTTCGAGCGCGGTTCTCTCGAAACGAACGGCTGGGCGATCGATGGAACCGTGTTGCGATTGGATAACGGACGCATGTATTTCATCTGGTCAGGTTGGCCCGGCAAAGCCAACGGGCGTCAAAATCTTTACATCGCGCCGATGAGCGATCCCTGCACCGTGTCGGGCGAACGGGTTATGATCGCGACGCCCAGCCAATCATGGGAAACGGTGGAAATGGCCATTTGCGAAGGGCCGCAAGTGCTGCAGCGCAACGGCAAAATTTTTGTCATTTATTCGGCGAGCGGCAGTTGGACGGTCGATTATTGTCTGGGCATGCTGGCATTTCGCGGTGGCGATGTCCTCGATCCGAACGCGTGGGAAAAGCGCGGGCCGGTTTTTCAGAAGACTCGGAGCGTGTGGGGCGTGGGGCATTGTTCGTTTGTGCAGACGCCCGATCGCAAGCAGGATTGGATCGTTTATCACGCCAAATCGAAACGGAAGAGCGGTTGGGGAGATCGCAACGTGCATGCGCAACCGTTCGGCTGGCATGCGGACGGCTCGCCTGATTTCGGAATCCCGGTGGCACCGGCCATTCCTTGTCTCGCTCCGGAAGCTTGATCACGAATTTGGCGAAGACCCATTGAATTTGAATTTGAATTTGAATAAGGACGCTCTCGTTCCAGCCTGATCCGAGCGTTCTTATTCCAGCGAAGCGCGCAGGCTCAACCTGCGCGCCCTTTTTTTCCCGGTCTCTCCAAAGGTCGTGCGAGCCCATGCGAAGCATGCGAGTGCTTCCCTTGACTCGCTTCTGTCCTCATCTAAACTGCCACGCATGTTTTTTTTGCCCGTAATCATTCCGGCGCGACGTGTCGCGTTCGCGTTCTGTTGATGTTCCTGTTGTGAAAAAACCTTCGCTGCTCATCATCTTTCTGAGTGTCTTCATTGACCTCATCGGTTTTGGCATTGTTTTGCCGCTGCTGCCGAAGTATTCGGAACGGTTTGGCGCTCACGGATACCAGATCGGTTTGATCATCAGTTCGTTCTCGATCATGCAGTTTTTTTTCGTGCCCTGGTGGGGCCGCCTCTCGGATCGGATCGGACGGCGTCCGGTCATTCTCATCAGCAATGCAAGCTCGGCGGTTTCCTACGCGCTTTTTGGAGTGGCATCGCTCTTCAGCGGCACGACCGGTTTGGTGCTTTTGCTGGCTTCGCGTGTCTTTGCGGGAATGAGTGGTTCAACTGTGGCGGTGGCATCGGCCTACATTGCTGACATCACTCCTCCGGAAAAACGCTCGAAAGGGATGGGCTTGATCGGCATGGCGTTTGGGCTGGGATTTATTTTTGGCCCGGCCATCGGCGGACTGAGCGCCGCGAAACTTGGCTTGGCGGGACCGGGCTGGATTGCGGCCGGCCTTTGCGCGTTTAATTTCGTCCTGGGCTCGTGCATTCTCGTCGAAAGCCTGAAGCCCAATTCGGAACCGGCCACGCCACGACCGAAGCTCGAACAGTGGGTCCACACCTTCCAATTGCCGAAGGTGGGCTTGCTCATCTCGATCTTTTTCCTGGCGACGTTTTGCTTCACGTGCTTTGAAAGCACGCTGCCATTGCTGCTCGACAAGCAGTTTCACTACGACGAAAGGCATGTCGGTTTTCTTTTTGCCTATTGCGGTTTGGTGGGGGCGATGATTCAAGGCGGCGCCATCGGGCGGCTGGTGAAAAAATTTGGAGAGGCCCAATTGATTTTTGGCAGTCTCATCATTGTGGCGGTGAGCATGGCAATGATTCCGTTTACCCATCATCTCGGGGGGTTGTTGATTGCGCTGGCGCTTTTTTCGGCGGGATCGGGCATCGCGCGGGCACCGACGATGGGTTTGATTTCGATCCACACGCCGGCCAGCGAACAAGGGGCGACGCTTGGGGTGGCCCAGAGCGCGGGCACGGTGGCGCGGATTTTCGGGCCGGTATTTGCGACTGGTTTGTATGCGGTGCGCACGCCATTGCCTTATGTGATTTGCGCGGTGGTCGCCCTCGGCGCCAGCTTGATTGCCTGGCAGTACTTGTGCAGAAATGCTTTATCGATTCCGGCTGGCAAAGCGGAACACGTGGCTTGATCGCGCGATGCATTTACTCGATCCCATTCGAATGTTGTCCCGGCGTTTTCACATCATTGCATGAAAGTCACCCTCAATTGGCTCAAACAGTACGTCGATTTTCCCTGGACCCCTGAGGAACTGCTCGAACGCCTCACCATGCTCGGCCTCGAAGTTGAAGGCATGGAAAAAGTTTCCGGAGAATTCGAAGGCATCGTGGTGGCCGAGGTCCTCACGCGCGACAAGCATCCCAATGCCGATAAACTTTCCCTCTGCCGGGTGGCCGATGGCCGGGGCGAACGCCAGATCGTTTGCGGCGCACAGAATTTTAAACCCGGCGACAAAGTCCCGCTCATCCTTCCCGGCGCGAGCCTTCCCGCCAAACCTGGCGAACCACCGTTCACCATCAAAGTTGGAAAAATTCGCGGCGTCGAATCGCACGGCATGATGTGTTCGCCGCGCGAGCTCGGCCTCTCGGATGATGCCGAAGGGCTGATGATTCTTTCCCCCGCGGCCAAAGTGGGCCAGCCCTTTGCCGAATATCTCGGACGCGCTTCCGCAGATGTCGTTTACGATCTTGAAATCACTCCCAACCGTCCGGATCTCAATAGCGTCCTCGGCATCGCCCGCGAAATCAGCGCTGTCACTGGCAATCCTTTGCGCGTTCCTCAAATCCCGGATCTCCCCACCGAAGCTGCTGCCGCCGCGGATCTGGTGGGCGTTCGCATTGAAGATCCGGAGCTCTGTCCTCGTTACACCGCCCGCGTGGTGCGCGGAGTGAAAATTGCCCCCAGCCCCGATTGGTTGCGCCAAACCTTGGAAAAAATCGGCGTCCGCAGCATTAACAATGTGGTCGATATCACCAATTTCGTGATGCTCGAAACCGGGCAGCCATTGCACGCTTTCGATTTCGATCTGCTCGGCCGCAAAGAGGAAAGCGCCCGTCCCACCATTGTCATTCGGCGCGCCGCCGAGGGCGAAAAACTGGTCACACTCGATGGACAGGAGCGAACACTGACAAACCGGATGCTGCTCATCGCGGACGAAACGAAAGGCGTCGCGCTGGCCGGTGTCATGGGCGGACACAACAGCGAAATCCACCTGCGAACGGTCAACGTGCTGATCGAGAGCGCCTGTTTCAAACCGCAGAACATTCGCGCCACCTCGAAGCATCTGGATCTCCGCACCGACGCTTCCTATCGCTTCGAACGCGGGGCCGATATCGAAATGGCCGATTGGGCGAGCCGGCGCGCGGC
>JBFMDG010000317.1:0-8291 GCA_040754135.1 Verrucomicrobiota bacterium | reverse complement strand
GTTCCTCTGGTGATGGGCTAAACCAGTTTTTTGTATTCCTTCGATTCGGCAAGTTTCTTCACCAGCTCCTTGACCTTTTGCGCCTGGCTTTTGTGGGCCACCAGCGTTGCGTCGTCGGTCTGAACCAAAATCGAATCGCGCAACCCAACGATGGCAATCGGAGTTCGGTTTTTCGTTCTCGCGTCAAACACAATATTGCGCGCCGCATCCACATGGATGAAATCGGCCATCGCGCAATTGCCTTCCGCGTCCGGTTTGATATGCCGTCCTAAAGCCGTCCACGACCCGAGATCGTCCCAGGCGAATGCGCCATCGGCCACCACCACATTGTGAGCGTGCTCCATGAGCGCGAAATCGATCGAGATGCGTTTGATCTCCGGGTATTCCTTGGCCAGCACTTTGGCAAGCTTGGCCGGGTTCGCCGCCACCTTGAACCAGCGCTGGCACGCGTCATACATCGCAGGCTGATGCTTCTGCAACCCTTCCGTGATGGTGACGAAAGACCAGAGGAACATGCCGGCATTCCAGCGGTAATGCCCGCTGTTTACATATTCGATCGCCTTCTCGTAATAGGGCTTTTCCACAAACTGTTCCGCTTTGAAAAACGTGGTCTTGTACGCTTTGACTCCTTGCGGCGGCGGAAGCGGTTCCCCCACACGAATGTATCCGTAACCCGTCGCCGGCTCCGTCGGCTTGATGCCAATCGTCACAATGGCCTGGCCGCGGCTGGCGAGATCAAAAGCGTCGGAAAGCACCTGCTGAAATTTTTTCTCCTCCGGAATGACGTGATCCGCGGGCAACACCGCCATGACACCTGTTGTCGAACGCGCCCCGACCAGAGCCGCACCCAGCGTCACGGCCGCGCAGGTGTCGCGCCCCACCGGCTCGGCGATGACATTTTCTTTGGGTAATTTGGGCAATTGCTTGCGGACTTCCGGAGCCTGCACCTCGTTAGTGATGATCAAAATGTTTTCGATCGGCACCAGCGGCAGAACGCGATCGACGGCCTGCTGCAAGAAAGAGCGGTTGCCCAAAAGCGTGATCAGTTGCTTGGGAGTTTTCTCGCGGCTCACCGGCCAGAAACGCTCGCCGCGCCCTCCAGCCATGATGATCACGTAACGATGGGATGTATCGGATTTCTTTTTCATGCTCATTGAGCCGTGACTGCACCTCGCCAAACCGTCCTGCCCCAAGGCGCAAGCCACCGGATTCCGTGGTAGAAAATGAGATTTCAACCGGGAAATCAATCCGGCAATTTGGCCATGCTGAAATTTTCTGCGTTTCTTTTCCCGATCAAAACCGCACTCTGGAATCCGAAGTTAAGACTCGTCAGCGATGCGGGGCAAAGCGATTCAAGCAGACGAGCACGAATGCGCGCTTGTGAAACATGCGGCTTTTTAACCCGACAGTTTGTAAATCCGTTCGCCTTGGAGCCGCTGGGTTGTCGGTGATCTTGAGTTTGCTCCTCGGATTCTTTGCGCAAGCGTCGGCCCTCGACTATCAAACCTTGTTCTTCCTGCTTTTGCCATTTGCTTTGATTGATGGCCTGCTGGTCGGGTTTGTCATTTCGTTGAAGCCAAGAGGCAAAGTTTGGTTAGTCCTGATCGCCGCGATTTTTGGATTCATATCCTATCTGGAGATGGCGTGTCGCGTTTGGCTCGATCTTCGCCTGTTTTGAAAAATGCCCGAGTGAACTGGCGCGTGGTCAATCCAAGCCGGCTGGACCCCTCACCGCTTGCACCAGCGAATTGACGAACTCGGCCACACGCGGCACCAGCTCGGCCGATTTGCCGTGGTGGGCAATTTGATTCACGATCGCGCTGCCAACGACGATCGCTTCGGAATGCGCGGCGACGAGGCGCGCCTGATCCGGATTGGAAATCCCGAAACCGACGGCAATGGGCAAATCGGTATGCGCGCGGATTTTGCGCGTCATCTCCGCGATATTGGCGGCTACTTTGTCCTGCATGCCGGTGACCCCTTCGCGGGAGATGTAATAGATGAAACCGGTGCCTCTTTTGACAATGAGTTCGATTCGCTCCTCCGGCGTGGTTGGCGCTACCAGGTAAATCACGCTTACTCCTGCCGATTTCATGAGGGTTTCATAATTTTCGGATTCTTCGGGCGGCAGATCGAGCGCCAGCAACCCATCCACGCCGGCACGGGCCGCGTCCTGAATGAAGCGTTCGAGCCCATAGCGATGCATGAGGTTGAAATAAATGTACAGAACGATCGGGATTTGCGATTGCTGGCGAATGGCCGACACGGCCTCGAGTACTTTTGGCGGCGTGGTGCCCGATTCCAGCCCGCGTTGCGCCGCCAACTGGTTCACCAAACCATCGGCGAGCGGATCACTGAACGGCACACCCAGTTCGAGCACATCCACGCCGGCTTGATCGAACGCCAGCGCCAGTTGCCGCGTTGCTTCCAGGTGCGGATCCCCAGCGCCAATGTAGGCAATGAAGCCTTTCTGGCCTTCGCGCTTCAACCGCGCAAAGCGTTCATCAATGCGATTCATGTCGCGGGCGAGCTTGCCAAATGGGGCGTCCGGCTGTCGAGGCGGAGAATGCCGAAACCGGAACTCCAGTCAACGAACGGCTAACGGTTCTTTGAGATACGCCGCGATGAATTGCAGCGGGACGCAAGTTCTGCGCGAGTTCCGCTTCAGTTCAGAGCCGTTTTGAATGTGCATCGGCCAGTTTTGACTTGAATTTCTGAGGCGGCTCCGCCATCACTGACGCCGCGTTGCCCCGAATTACCGACCGACTCTGGATTCAGCATCCCGGGTTGCATAGCGTTGAAGACGTTGCGCGAAAATTCTGTTTTTGGTTTGGAACTGCTCGAACCTCGATTGCTCCTTTCAGCAGCGGAACCAGTTCTCATTGCATCCGATTCTCCCTTTCCAACCGCAGAAGCGCTCCCGTTGGAATCGATTTCCGAAACGCCGGGCGCAACTCAAATTGCCTCCATCACAGATCCGCTCGCTTACGCACCGGAAAACTCCGCTGACGTCTGGTCCGAGATCGAAACAGCACGTGGGCCGGTCGATCTCGAAACTGCGTTCCCGCCTGACACAGCCACGGTGCTCGAACTGCCATCGACATCAACACCGCCGAGCGTCATCGATTCGTCTTTTGCCGCCGCTGCCCCATTGCAAGCCGCCGGTGATCAACCGCTCCGTGATGAGCTCCAAAATCTCTTGCGGGATTCAGCCAGTTTCAGCGAAGCCGTCCGTTCCACCGAGGAAATCCACCATTGGGTTTTCAACGAAGTCTTGTCGGAACGCTTGCCCCTCGTTGGTACGGAACTGCAGCAATTCCTCGGAAGCAACGAAGATCTTTTCGGAAATGTTACTCTGGCGCTCGATAACGCGTTCAACGAACTCGCCGCCATCCCCCCGGACGAACTCATTACCGAAGCGGCCTTTCGATCCGCCCTTTTCAATGCCTTCACCCCATTCAACCTCCTCCCCGGGATCGCTTCACCCGATGGGCTCGAGGTGGAGTTTCCGGGAGGTAATGAGTTTATCTATGTCGAGCTCCATCTCTCAGGCCAGCTCTTCAGCGAAGCCGTCCGCCCAAAATTCGATCTCGGTTTGCCCAGTCTCCAGCTCGAATTGCCCGACGCGCTGATCGAGGTCTCCGCGCAATATGAACTGCGCCTCGGCATCGGCATCGATACGGAAGGGTTTTACATCGAGACCGGGCCGGCGGGCGCGAGCCCCGAGCTCAATCTCCGTTTCACCTTTGAACTCCCCGGATTCAACGCATCGGGTTCGCTGGCTTTCCTCAACATTCAGGCCACAGCCAATGGCGTGGTCTTCGAGCCGGTCATCAGCGTTGATCTGAAAGACGGTCCAGATGCCGATACCAAACTGCGCGTCTCGGAACTTCCCGATCTCACTGCCACAGCACAGCTCAGCGGCAATGTCGATTTGCATCTCGACGCCACCGTCAGCTTTGCGGGGGGCGCCATTTTTCCCAAGCTGCGCACCGGTTTCGAGGTGGAATGGAATTTCGCCAATCAGTTGCTCGAAGACGTGGACCTCGCCACATTCGGTTCCGCGCCAGAGGTCCGCTTCACAGGCATCCATCTCGATGTGGGAAGTTTCTTCGGCGACTTTCTTGGCCCGGTCGTCGGACGCGTCAAGCAGGTGCTGGAACCGCTGCAGCCGATCATCAACGTGCTGCAAGCGCGCTTGCCCGTCCTTTCCGATGTTGGTCCGCTTCGTGACCTGTTCGACACGGATGATCCGGGAACCGACGTCACTTTGTTGGAGTTGATTGAAAAGGAAGTGGGCGCAGACGGGACCAAATTTCTGCGCGCGGTCATTCTCATCAACGACATTGTTCAGAGCATTCCGTCCATCAATGGCGAAATCAATCTGGGCAGTTTTTCATTGGGCGCCAATGGGGTGGATCCCCGCGGTTTGCCTGAACTGAAAGACATCGATCTGACCAACATTTCCCTTCCGGCCATTCCGATATTCGATCAATTGAACGCGCTGGGCGCGGCCGTGCAGAATTTCCTGAACAAATTGGAAAGTGACGATCTGAGTTCGAGCACGGCGCGCGGATTTACGCTGCCGCTCATCGAAAATCCAAAACTGGCTTTCGGTTTGTTCCTCGGCAAAAATGTCGATCTCTTCCTGCTCGACCTGCCGGAATTGCGCGCCGATTTTCCTTTGTTTGGCGTGGACATTCCATTGCTCGGGCCGCTCGAGATCACGATCAAAGGCGATCTCGCTATCACCGCCAAGTTTGCCTTCGGTTTCGACACCACAGGCCTCGAGAAATTCGCCCTTGCCCTGCGGAACGACGAATTCAAGCCGGAACTCATCGGCACCGGGTTTTTTATCGATGACCAGCGCGTCGGCGATGAAGATTTGCCTGAACTCACGCTCACCGCCACGATCCGCATTTATGGCGGAGTGGATTTGGTGGCTGTGGAAGCGAAAGCGGGCGGACGCATCCGCGCCAACGTCGATTTCAATTTGAATGACCCGAGCGGCCCGGATCCGGACGGGCGCGGACGCATTCGGCTGGACGAGCTGATCAAGAACTTTGAACGCGGCCTGGCTTGCGTTTTCGATCTGGAAGGGAAGTTGACCGTCGGCCTCGAAGCTTATGTGCGCGCCATTACGTGGGAGGAGACGTTCGATATCGCGGAAGTGACGTTGTTGAATTTCAGTTATAGCTGCAGCGGCGGCGAAGGCGCGGCGGCGACGCCAGTCCTGGCTACAAAAACGAATCGCAACCTCGATCCTGATTCCAATGGGGACGTGCTTCGCTTGAACATGGGTCCGTACGCGGCGCAACGCGGCTCGCCGCTTTTCGTGAACACCATCGATGGCGACGAGCATTTCCTCGTCGAGCACGTCGCCTGGGATGAAGCCACTGGCACGGAAACGGTCAAAGTGACCGCCCTCGGCTTTTCGCAGACCTACAGCGGCATTCGCAAAATTTACGCGGAAGGCGGAGGCGGCACCGCGCCGGGAATTGAGACCGAAGTTTTCGAAGGACACAATATCAGCAACCGCATCATCAACGACGAAATCATCCTCGACGAAAAAGTCCGCGCCGAAGCGGAGTTATGGGGCGATTTCAATCCCGAACGCCACCCCGGTAAGTCGGGCGTCTTTGGAAACGATAACCTCACCGCCGGCCAGGGCGCGTCGGAATTGCATGGCGGCGGCGGCGCCGATCAACTCCGCGCTCGCGCCGGCAACACACTCCTGCGCGGTGATGATGGCAACGATCTGATTTTTGGCGGCGACGGTTTTGACGAGGTGTTCGGCGGTCTGGGTGACGATCGAATTTACGGCGGGGAAGGAGATGACCGCTTGCTCGGGAACGAAGGCGACGATGTCATCGAGGGTGGCGACGGGAATGACACGATCTTCGGCATGGCGGGTTCCAATCGCCTCAAAGGCGGAGCGGGAGACGATTTGGTTTTTGGCGGCGAAGGAATCACTTTCGCCCAGGGCGATGCCGGCAACGACCGAGTTGAAGGCAATGCCGGCAATGACATTCTCGCTGGCGACGAGATTGAAATCGACCATTCCGGACCCACTCCGGTCGTCCGCCTGAAACCGGGCGGCGGCAACGATTTGATTATTGGTCGCGAAGGCGATGACGCCATTTACGGCCAGGCGGGCGACGACGAAATCTTTGGCGACGCGGAGCAGTCCTTTGTCATTGCAGGCAACGATTACATCGAAGGCAATGATGGCCAGGACATCATTCATGGGAATGGCGGCGACGATCAGATTTTCGGCGGCGATGGCGCGGATACGATTCGGGGAGGGGAAGGCAGCGACGCGATCGACGGCGGCAGCGAGCCTGATGATTTATTTGGCGATAACGGCGCTGATCATCTCCTGGGGCAGGATGGGGATGATGAACTTTTCGGTGGAGGCGGCCATGACGAGCTTTTCGGCCATGCTGGCGACGATCAACTTTTCGGAGGAGACGGTAACGATCGGCTTCAAGGCGGAACAGGCAGCGACGAGCTTTTTGGCGGCTCAGGGGACGACCGCCTGATGGGTGAGGACCAACCGGACAAACTGCATGGCGAACAGGGCAATGACACGCTGAGCGGCGGCGCTGCAGACGATCAACTCTTTGGTGGACCTGGTTCCGATACGCTGGCGGGGGACGCGGGGCTGGACATTTTGGATGGCCAGGAGGACAACGATTTTCTTTTTGGTCATAACGAAGCCGGCGCGGACGATGACGCTGCGGTCGATTTCATTTATGGCGGCAGCGGCAGCGATTTGGCCCATGGCGGCGCAGGCGATGATTTCATCTTCGGCTTTCATATCGTCGAAACCGGCGATGCTGGCTCGGCCGATACACTCTTTGGCGACGGTGGCAAGGATTCGATCTACGGCCAGGGCGGAGGCGACACGATCTTTGGCGGTGATGGTGACGATTATCTGGAAGGCGGCACTGGCAACGACGAAATTCATGGCAATGCCGGGCTCGATTTGATTCTGGGCGGGCCGGATGCAGACCTTCTCCATGGCGATGAAGATGCGGATCGGATTTTTGGATTCAGCAGCGGCGGTGAAGGCGATGCGCTCGACACCGATCAGATTTTTGGCGGTACCGGCCGCGATTTCATTCACGGTAACAATGGCGCCGATGAAATTCATGGAAACCAGGAGGATGACGAACTGTTCGGCGACGGCGGCGCGGATCGCGTTTTTGGCGAAGAAGGCGACGACCTGATTCGCGGCGGGAATGAAGATGAAACCCTTGCGCGTGAAACCGGCGGTGGCGATTGGATGCTCTCCGGCGGGCCGGGCAACGACGAAATCCACGGTGAAGCAGGCCACGATATCATCGAGGGCAACGCCGGGATCGATCGGGTTTTCGGCGGCTCAGGCGACGATTCCATTTCCGGCGGGACGGAAGTGGACACCATTAACGGCAATGACGGCAACGACATCATTTTGGGTGAGTCGGGCGAGGACCTCCTCTATGGCGATGCCGGCAATGATCAGATCGAGGGCGGTTCCGAGGACGACCTGGTTTTTGGCAGCACCGGAAATGACACGATCCATGGCGGCTCGGGGAGCGATGTGATTCATGGCGAAGCGGACCACGATGTGATTCATGGCAATGATGGCCCTGATCTGATTTATGGCCATGAGGGTAACGACATCCTCCATGGCGATGCCGGTCTCGATGTGATCTATGGCTACGAAGGAGACGATCGCATCGATGGCGGCGCCGATATCGATCGCATTTACGGCGGCATCGGTCACGACGTCATCGATGGCGGATTCGAGGACGATGTGATTCGCGGCGAAGCGGGGCACGACATCATCGATGGCAACGCGGGGCGAGATGTGATTTATGGCGAGGAGGGAAATGACACCCTCTCCGGCGGCCTTGGCGAAGACCGCATTTATGGAGAAGCGGGCGATGACGTCCTGTTCGGACAGGGCTCAGTGGAAACGGGTGACGATAGTTCGAGGGACATGTTGTTTGGTGCGGAGGGCAATGATGCCCTGCATGGCAATGGCGGCGATGATCACCTCGACGGTGGTTCTGGCGCGGACGAGTTGCATGGCGGGAGTGGAGACGACTTGCTCCTGGCGGAATCCGGCGTTGGCGACCGGCTTTTCGGCGAGGACGGGAATGATCGCTTGTTTGGTTCGGACGATGGATCCGATCTCGATATTGATTTCACGGATGCCAATCGGTTGGGTGATTTGCTCGATGGCGGCGCTGGGGATGACGCCATCTGGGGCCTCGGTGGCGCCGATGAAATTCGCGGGGGCT
>JBFMDG010000316.1:0-8295 GCA_040754135.1 Verrucomicrobiota bacterium | reverse complement strand
GGCTTGCGCGCAGAAAAAGTTAGAGCCGACTCACGTCAGGCTGCTACGGGAGATTGGGGGTCTGCGTAGCATCGAATGTGAGTTCGATCATTTATTTCTGGTCGAGACGTGCAGGACCATTTGCCACGACCTTCCCGGATCTCAATTCGCGAAGGAACGTTTTGCGCGCGGGAATGCACTCGGGCCTTGGTACGGCTTGCGCGCAGAAAAAGTTAGAGCCGACTCACGTCAGGCTGCTACGGGAGATTGGGGGTCTGCGTAGCATCGAATGTGAGTTCGATCATTTGTTTCTGGTCGAGACCGCCCTTGGCAATCGGTTACGTGCTTACCAGATCTCATGACGTGCAGCGCGATTTGTCGCGTGGGAATGCGCTCTGGCAGACGTTTGGCATGCGCGCAGAAAAAGTAAGAGCCGACTCACGTCAGGCTGCTACGGGAGCAGGGCGAAGTTTTTTAAACTTTTTTGTAAGAAATGCCGTTAGGAGTGTTATACCGGCATTGAATGGTCACGGTCGATGGCATCCAACCCTCCGACTCGACGGACGAAGCCGATTTGATCCGCGCAGTGCAGCGCGGAGAGATCGAGCGGTTCGCCGAATTGGTCGAGCTGCACCTGGATCACATTCGCGGTTTCATCGCGTTGAAACTGCCATTCCCGCATTTGGTGAACGAAATCGCGCACGAGACATTCGTGTTTGGTTATCGCCGCATCGAGGAATTTGCTCCCGGCACTTCTTTCCGTGGTTGGTTGCGCGCCATCGCTTTGAATCTCATCCGCGCGGAGCTGCAACGGTTTCACCGCCAGCAATCGAATGAACTCAACCTCGCGCGCCAGCAACTCCTTCAAACCGACGCCTTTCATGCAAGCTCGACTCAACCCAATCGCCTCGAAGCTCTCGAAGAATGTCTCGCTGAATTGCCACCCGCATTCCGCGAACTGATCGATCTCAAGTACACTCAGCAGCTTCCCATCGAACAGATTGCTCATCGCCATCAGCGGACCGAAACAGCTGTTTGGCAATCGCTCTTTCGCTTGCGGCAACAACTCAAGCTTTGCATCGAAGGGAAAATGCAAACCATCCGCCAGGCATGATCACCGAAGCCCAATGGGTGGCGTACTTTTCCGGGGCGATGACCGGCGCCGAACGTGTCGCGTTCGAAACGCAGCTCGCGCGCGATCCTCAGGCGCTCGCCGATCTGGTCGAGCAAGAGCGCATCGACACCGCGCTGCAAATGCTTCATGGCCCAGCCTTCGACCGCGAATCAGTGAAAAGCTCGATCGTGCTTGTCGTGTCCGGCGGTTCCCGGGAAGGGCTGAAGCAAGGGGTGATGCGCGAGGTCGGAAAGATCGCTTCCGATACCGAGCGTTTGGCCAAGTCGCAAACGCAGCCAGCCTGGTGGAGCCGATTTCCATTCCGCCTCGCCCTGGCCGCAAGTTTTTTAATGGGCGCCGTTTGCGTTTGGCATTTTGCCACGCGCTCTGGACCTGAGCCGCCGATGCTCGTGCAAAACGAAGCCGGTCCCCGATCCGCTGCCATTCGGCGCGATCCATTGCAATGGCCGTTCGCTTCCAACAGCCCCTGGAACACCGCGATTGGAGCAAATGCCGAGTTTGATGCCATCGATTCCGACGGGTTTGATCTTGGCACGGGCGCGATGGTGGTGAACGCGGCGGATTTTCATCCGACTCTGCGCGGCCAGGAAACCGATCCGCTGGTGCGCGTGCTTGTTCGGGATACCGGTGCGCTTTTCGCCTCGGTGCGCGTTCCGATGTCAGAATTTCGCGCGCTTCGCAACACCTGGAATGTGCATGTGATTTCGGACGATGCTCCGCGCATTTATCAACTGGTTGATCCGCGCTGGCGTGCCGATGGCGCATTGGACATCTTGCGTGGAACCACGGCCGACCTGCGCGGCTCGGGCGTCCCGCCGGAATGGGCCAGCGCGACATTGAGTGGATTAACCGATCTTGGCGGCATTATTCGCACGCAGGAACTGGCCGGCGGCATTCCGCATGTGCTCGGGGTGGTCATTCCCGTCGAGGCCATTTGCAAACGGCCCAATGGCCAGGCCCACATCTGGCCGGCGGCATGGACGCCAAACAATCCAGGCTGGAACGAGCGCTTCGCGCCCTCGGGTAATATCCATTTCGGATCGCTCCTCGCCATTCCCTCGTCGGTCGATCTGAAATCCCTCGGGCTTGGCCCATCTGGACCCGCCTATGAAATCGCGCGCGCCCTGCAGGATTATGGCGTGTATGTCAAAGGCGCATACAACGCCGAGTTGTTTCCTTTGCGCGATCGCGCCGGCCGTCCGCACCTCGTGTTTTGCGCGGAGCTTGGCCAGTCCGAAATGCTGCCGCGCGATGAGCAGCGCAAACTTTCTCTCGCCGTCCGACACCTGAAAGTGGTCTCAAACAACCGGCCGACCACCGTGGGTGGAGGAGGGGAGAGACGCCGCTTGCCCGCACCGAATTTTTAGCTGTCGCCTGCCCATTCACTCGAAATATGAAAGCCCCAGTTGTTCCTACTCGAATTGTGTCTCTATCGATTGCCACCTCGATGCTTCTGCAAGTGGTCGTTCGCGCGGCCGATGACTTGAATGCGCTCAGCGACGAATTCCAGGATTCTGCAACGCTCGAAAATTTTCAGCGCGTTTACCAAACGGAAGGTTGGGGCGCGAACCAGCTTCAAACCTTCGATATCAATGTTTCCCGGCCAGGGCGGATGGTCATGATGCCCTACACCAGCACCTGGTTTCAGGATTATCGCGGCGTGCTCGCATTCAAAAATGTCACCGGCGATTTCGTCGTTACGACCGATGTCGAGCCGGTGTCGCGCTCCGGCAACGGCGCGCCGCGCTCCCAATACTCGCTGGCCGGCATCATGGTGCGCGCGCCCCGGCCTACTGTGACATCACCATCAACGTGGCGGCCGGGTGGCGAGAACTATATTTTCCTGTCACTGGGCGCGGCGCAATCGCCGGGTGTGTTTCAGTTTGAAGTGAAGACCACCATCAATAGCGTTTCCAATCTTGAAGTTTCTCCGGGCGCGAGCCGGGTGACAATTCAAGTGGCCCGGCTGGGAAATGCCTTCCTCACTCTGCGTCGAACCGCGGGGGGCAGTTGGGTGGTGCATCGCCGTTACACGCGTCCTGACTTGCCGCAAACGTTGCAAGTGGGGTTGACCTGTTACACCGATTGGCCGACGGCGAGCACCTATTCGCCGCTGACGCATAATCAAACGGTCATCACGGGAGGCAATCCTGATTTGATCGCGGCCTTTGATTATTTTCGGCTGCTACGTCCGGTCGTTCCCGCGCACTTGGCGGGAAGAAATTTCAACGACCCAAATCAGGTCAGCGACGCGGAGTTGCTCGGGTTTCTCGGCGAACAGGCCAACATGGCGCCGCTGGCGTCGCCGGTGATTCAATCGCATCCGCAAAGTCAAGCGGCGCGCCCAGGACAAACCGTGACATTCAGTGTTGAAGCAAGCGGTTCGGAACCGCTGCAGTTTCAATGGCGCCGCAACGGCGATCCGTTGGCCGCACCCTCTGTCGCTTCACTCGTGCTGAACAACGTGCAAGCAGGTGATGCTGGAAGTTACGATGTGGTGGTGAGTAACAGCGAAGGATCTGCCACGAGCAATCCCGCTTCTCTGACTATCATCACCACGTCCGATCCCGCGCCGATCTCGGGCACCAATGCTCCGGCCGATATCACGATTGGCAGTCGCATCGTCGTGCCGAACCCGCAGCGTTTCGGATTGAACCTGCGTGATCCATCGGAGTTTAACAATTTCACGGGTGATCCCGGCTTCGAACCTGTCGTCATCCGGCGGCAGCACACCGCCACAGGTGGAGGCACGGATTTCATCGTCAACGACAGCGGTCCAACCACCTCCCATTACAACACCATGGCGGACGGATTTTTCGATGGCGCGACCGTGCGAGTTTATCGCGCTCCTGCGGATGGCGGGCCGCTGCAATTCGTGCGAAGCGGCACCGTGGCCAGTTATGTCACTGACGGATTTCAACGGTTGAATCCGCGTCCGGTGATCGGGACGCAATTTTTCGATCTCGAAGCTGCGCCCGGTGTGAATTATGAATATCAAGTCCGTGCGGTCGATGCCTCGGGCAATGTTTCAACGAATTTTTCGGGCGAAGGAGCCGTGACCGTCACAGCAATTGCGGGCGTGGCCACTGGCGAGAATGCAACCTGGCCCGGAAGTTTTTACCGGCGCGACTTCACGCCTCCAGCCATTCCGAATCAAGTGACGGCGGCGGCAGAGCCGGGGGTGGTGCGGATCCATTGGAGTGCGAATACGGAAGCGGATTTGGCGGGCTATTACGTTTACCGCAGGTCCATTGCGCCTGATCAGAGATACCGAGTTGTTCTGACGGAATCGGGTCCTCCGGTGCACGCTGGAGACATTTATTTTCTCGAAATGGTCGTGGCCAATCCTCCCATTCATCGCACTCATGACCGGCTCCATTCGTTGATGCAGGGCGACACCTGGCAGCCATTGGGAGGGAGCGGATGGCCTTATGGACTCGGCGTGCAGACCAGTCGGGACACCAATTCGGTGGCCCCGGAAAATGGCGGTTCGAGCAGTTTGCGCATCGAATCCGCCGGCACGCACGAAGTGAGCATTCGGCAGCCGCGTTTTTCTGCGCCGCAATTTTATGCGGGGTTCTATCCGCATTTGGAGCCAGGGCGGCGTTATCGCGCGGAAGCATGGTTGCGGCAGACGGGCTTGTCCAGCGGCACCGTGCGTTTCGGACTCACGCAACATTACTCAAGCATTCAAACCAACTGGTCCGGTGTGGATGAGTCCTGGCGCAAATTCTCTTTCGTTTTCACCGCGCCGCCCCTGCCCGCGATCGGCACCATCTCGGAAATCATGATTGCGTTCAACGGTCCGGGCGTCGTTTGGGTCGATAACCTTTTGCTCTATGAAGATGACGACGCAGATCCGGCCACGAATCCGCCTTTTGCTGTTCGGCCGGCGGTGATTCAAGCATTGCGCGATTATCAGCCCGGATTCATCCGCATCTGGACCGGAGTCGATACCGAGTATTGGGGTGTGACCATGGACGACTGGACGCGCACTGAACCGGAAATTGCGAATCACTGGGAAGCGAATACGGGACGCCGCGTTCCGGATGATCCGTACAAATTGCCCACGGCGCTGCAAATGTGCCGCGAGGCCGGTGGCGATCCGTGGTTGATTGTCGGCTCGTTCATGTCGGAATCGGAATGGCTCAATCTGATCGAGTATTTGGCCGCGCCGTATGATCCGAATGTTGATTCGCCTGCGACCAAGCCCTACGCCGCGAGACGCTTTGCCCAAGGCCAGGCCGAACCGTGGGTAAATGTTTTCGGAAAAATCATTCTCGAATATGGCAATGAATTGTGGAACCCGGCCTTTCAATGGAATTTCCCGAGCGGCACCTTGTGCGGACAATTTTCAGAACACTTCTTCAACGCCGCCAAATCGAGTCCGTACTTTTCGGCGGTGGCGAACAAGATTGATTTCATGGCCAATGGCTGGCTGGTTTCGCCCGATGTCCAATATGGTTTTGGGCATGCCGCATCGCTGGCTTCACCCAGTTCCCGCTACAACAATATCGCCGTTTACATTGGCGGCTGGGAAACCGGCATTAACGCTGGCGGCGCGCGCGTGACGGATGCGGGTTTCCAGGATTTCATGCTCTACCCACCCTCGTTCATTCGGCATTACATCGATCGCCATGTCGCCGCGCGTGATGCCAATGCTGCGGCCGGGCAACGTTATGATGTGGCGGTGTATGAAGGCGGACCGGGCTACGCCATTCCCGGCCCCAATCAACCGTTCGAACCTGTGACAGAAACTTACGGCAAATCGCTCGCCGCCGCCGTGGCCACGCTCGATACTTACCTCTACAACTCGCTTTCCGGATTTGATCCGCAAGCTTATTTCAGCTTCGGGCCCGGGCCGAACTGGACCTCACACTCGCCCGTGGTGAACGGTTACAACCCGCACGCCAATTGGCTGGCGCTGCAAATGCGCAATCGGCTTGTGACTGGTGGAATGGTGTCAACTTTTTTCCACGCAGCGCCCTGGGTGGATGTGCCTGCCTTTACCAATTCGCAAGGGCAAGTGCTCGTGCCAGCCACGAGCGGGGTGCCTCTGGTGAGCGCTTACGCCTTTCGCGCCGCGGAAAAATATTCGGTGTTCGTCCTCTCCCGCAGCGTTTCCAACGCCACGCCCGTCCGGCTGCGATTGCCTTTCACCAATGCCGCGAACACCATGCTCTACAAACTCACGGGCGATCCGCGCACGAACAACATCACCGCGCCTGTGCTCGATCTCGCGGCAGAACCGGTCGGAGCCTTCTCGTCCAACTTCGATTTCACATTGCCGCCCGGATCGATTTACCTCTATGTCTTCGAGGGCACTTCTGGTGAGCCCGCTGCCCATCCGCTTCCGATCATCAGCCGCGCTGTCACTCAACCGGATCCGACCACCACGCCCGCCGCTTTATTTCGAGTCCATATCGATCAACCCTCCACTGGCTTGACCGCCGCCTCGATCGTCTTGAGCGGCACGGCTGGTGCAAATCAAATCACCATCACTGAACTGCCGCCGCACAACGGAACCGCCTTCGACGTGCTGGTCACCGGAATTTCGCAAAGCGGCAGCATTATTCTCGATATTCCTGCGGGCGCTTTAACCGGCACAAACGGTCTCCCGAGTCTGGCCGCATTGGCCGTCGATTCTGTGATCGATTACGCCCCGGCTCCTCCACAAAATCGCATTGTGGCGTTCGACGATTTCGATGTGACGCCATCGTCCGGAGTGCAGCTCCTTCAAGGCGTTCAAAGCGGCGCCGGTTGGACCGGGCTTTGGCAGGTCCAGAATTTCGGACCCAATTACACCAACGGTTACAAGCTTGCATCCACCGAATTGATGCAGCGCGGCGATCTCCTCACTGCCGGTCAATATGCCGTCGGCGGGCGCGGTTACGAGCTCGCTTTTCGCAATCTCGATCCGCAGGCGTTCGGCTCCTTCCGCGCGATCGGCGTGTCGCCTCCCACCATCGGGCAGGATGGCACTGTCCTTTGGGCCAGTTTTCTTTTGCGCAAGGAATCGGCAGATCAAGCGCCGGTGCATCTCGCCTTGGTGAATACAAACGACCTCGCGGCCTACGGCATGATCAATATCGGCGCTGGTTTTTTTGGCGATCCATCAACTCACAACGGCACGCGATTCTGGACACTTGCGCTGCGTAACGCCGCAAACAACGGCACAGAGCTGATCGTTTCGGACGCGCCAGTCGTGATTGGCGAAACCGTGCTCTGCGTTTTGGAAATGCGGTTTGGTCTGCACGATGAGGTGCGGCTCTACGTAAATCCTCCCGCAGGATCGACCCCGCCGCCCACGCCCAATGCTGTCGCGGTCAATGCCGGCAGCGCCGATATCGCATTTCGCAGTGTGCGGCTTTACGCCGGATTGGGCGGTGGTTTGTGGAGCGGCGATGGACTCGATAAAGGTTCCTTCGATGAGATTCGATTTGGCGATTCATTCCTGGCCGTCACACCGCAGCGAATGACCGCAATGCAAACTCCGGAGATCATTGAACAACCCATGCCTGTTATCACAACGGCGGGCCGAAATGTAGTCTTGCAAGTGGTCGCATCGGGCTCGCCGCCGCTCGTCTTCCAATGGCGTCACAACGGGACTTCGATTCCCGGCGGGGAGGGAGACACTTTGGTTCTCGAACAAGTGGGGCGCAGACATTCCGGTGAATACAGCGTTCGCATCGAGAATTCCGTGGGTTCGACCCTGAGCAGCAATGCCACCGTGCGAGTGCTTGTGCCGCAGCGATTGCAGAAGCCCGAACTTTTGCCCGGAGGCGCTGTGCGTATCGTTTTCGCCGATGAACTGTCCGATCCCGCGGCGCCGGCTGCGCCCGAACATTTCGAAATCTGGGCAACCGACCAATTGACGACGCCGTTGTGGATTCGATTGCCATTACAAATCATCATTCGCGATGGCCAATGGACGGTGGACGATCCGGAAGCCGCTCAAGCGCCACAGCGGTTTTATAGAATCATCGAGCGCTGATGAACGAACGCGGCCCCGGACCGCGACTTTACAAGCCGCAATGCAGTTTTTACATTTTGCGATCTCTACATAATGTCGAAAACCTTTTCGAAAACTTTGTCGATAAGAGCCTGTCTGAAAATTCCGTGGGGTCCTGTTTTCTCGCAAAAGGCCGGATGGCAAGGCGCGACGAGCGAGCATACCCGCA
>JBFMDG010000315.1:0-8303 GCA_040754135.1 Verrucomicrobiota bacterium | reverse complement strand
CCTCCTTCTTCGGCCGGCTCACCCAAACGCTTCGGCTCACCTTCAAAATTTGATTCCAACTGAATTGCCGCATCGATGGCCACTTGCGAGATTCCGTTGCCAAGTGTCGAAGCCAAATCAGTCAATCAATCAGCCGATGGTATCGCCCGAGCCAATACGGCAGCAGCCAGATGGTTTGGTCGCCTTCGGCCAGATCGCTGCCGTCATCGAGCACAAACGGGTTCTTATCCCATTTGTGAATGGGGCGTTCGATCCAGCTTAATGGCCGCGTCAAACGCAGCTTTCCGTCATTGGTCGAGTCCGGTTCCCAGGCTAAATCGGCGCGATGCGAATTGCGCATGCGCCACTGGACGAAATCGAGCGGGATGTCGCGCAAGGATTGAACAGCGGCTTCGATATCGCACGACTCGCCGGTGCTTGCGCCGAAAATAAAGTTCCAGAGCGGATTGGCTTCGACCCGTTCCGCCTCCCAGGTGCGGCGCAGACTGGACGTGTAAATTGCGCGCAGCCCCGAGTCTTTTTCCAATTGCAGCAGCGGATAATACGAAAGGAAGAGCAACTGATCATCGTGACTGACGCCGCCGGGAATTTTGGCTTCGAGGGTGTTGAGAGCGTAACGATGTTTTTGAATCAACTCCTGGTATGCCTTCTCGTATCGAGGTTCGCCGACCAGATGTGAAGCCACTTTCAAATGCGAAAGCATCTCCAGCGAATTCAATCCGCGTTCGGCCCACCATTTCGGATCGTCATTCAATTTTTCCGGCGCCCAAACCCCCCAGGTGGTCGGTTTGCCATCCAAATCCACGAGATAATAACCGTGATCGAGAATGTGATCGGTGACCCGTTTGCAGGTGGCAGCGACCTGTTTCTTTTGTTCGGGAGTTGCGGCGAGGTTAAAGAAAACAAGCCAACCGAAGTAATGGCCATCGAGTTCGTCCGAGGAGGTTTCTCCCTTCCAGTACCACCCTTTTTCATGCGGTGATTCGTGCCATTCGGGATGGGACCGCGCTGATCGCCGATCGAACTGCGGTTCGTCCACATGGCAAATAGCGCGCGCAGGGAATCCGGAAATGCCGGTGATACTCTCCAATCGAAGCAAGGCCTGCATCGAGCGCCAGGCCTGCGCCTGGGCTTCGGGTGATTTGGTGACGGCATAACGATACGATTGCGCCGCGATGTAGAGCGCGGTCCAAAGTCCGTCGTTATCGCTGATTTCCTGCGTGGCGCCGTCGACCACGCCGGGGGCACGGAGTTGCTTGACCGTTACATAGCCATGCCGGCCGGCGCGCGCCTGCAAATCGCGTTGGAGGATTTCCGACTTGGATTCCAACGTCATTTCTTTTTGTTGAATGTGAGCCAACCCTTTCGAGGTGCCGGCCCACACGGAACCATCCAAGCCGGGCGCGAGGGCGGTGACGCGGTTGTCGGGGAGCCATCGTTTGCTTGCGAAATAGATCCATCCTCCATTTCGCCAACGCATCAGGCCTTCGTTTGAACCGAGCCAGAGCGTGCCATCTGCCGACACAACGGCCTCGGTAAGGTTGGTCACGGGCAACCCGCGTTGGCCCGTAATCGCCTGCCAGCCCGATCCGCCGTTGGAAAGGTTCAAGCCTTGATCGGTGGTGATGACAAAGTGATCCCGGTTCAGCCGAGCCAAAGCGCGTGCGTGCGGACTCAGCAAACCGCCCGGACGCACTTCGATGCTCAGCCAATATTTTCGTTTCCCCATCAATCCAAACAAACCGCCTTCACTGGCGACCCAGACGTCCTCGGGGCCGAACGGCAGCAAGTCATGCGGTTGCATCATGTCCTGATCGAGCGTGTGCACCCGCTGCCAACCTTGATCGCGCCGCCAAACTCCATCGGGCGCCAATGCCCAAACGGCGCCGCCCGGTTCCGATTCAAATCGAATGACTCGGACGGGACTGTTTTCCTCTTTGCGCCAGCCGCTTTGTTCAAACAGCCAGACGCCATTGGTCGATCCGGCGAAAAGAATGTCTCCGCTTTCCGGCACAAACAGAGCACTCACATGCGCCACCAACGGTTCTCGCTCCCACTGCGTTGTTTTCAGCCGGAATAATCCCGGGCCGGCCGCGGCAAACACATTCTCTTTCAACAGGGCGATGGAGTGAATTGGCTCCGATAATCCCGCGGCGGAAGTGTGCTCTGTGCGCATCCATTGATGATGTGTGCCCGTGGCCACTGGAGCGGAAATGAGGAGCGCGACACTCGATGCCGCCAGGCTTACGCAGGTCGCAGTGCGAAATATGATCGATGAATTCATGGGAAAGCACGGACCGTTTCGCTGTTTCGCAGATTCGTTGAACGATTCCGCGACGGCGGGCCGGGGAAAGAACGATCCCGAACCGCAGCGCCTGAATCTGTGTGGAACGGCAGCCAAACGCCAGCAGAATTTTGGAAGAGTTGATGGGGATGAAGTATTGAAGGGTTGAAGGGTCCAAATGGCCGTAGCATCGAATGTGAGTTCGATCACTTTTTCCTGGTCACGCCGCCTCTCGACCAATCGTGACGCGCTTGCCGGTCCTTCTTCAGCCAAAGTGCTTTTGGCGCGTGGGCAAATTCCCGGGCCCAAGTTACGGCATGCGCGTGGAAAAAATTAGAGCCGACTTACATCAGGCTGCTACGGGAATCAGAACTCAAAATGGCCGTAGCATCGAATGTGAGTGGGTTGCTGAAATCTGAGCCGACTTACATGAGGCTGCTACGCAAATATTGGCGTAGCTCTCAAAGCTTTTGCTGAATGAGTTCAAGAGTGATGAGGGCGTAAGCGGTGACCAAGGCCGGTTCTTTTTCCCACCAACGTCCATTCTCGTTGATCCAGGATCCGTCGGTTTTTTGGAGGTTGATCAGCTTCAAGGCGAGTGAGTCGCGCCAGCGCACTTTGCGTCCGCTCGTTAATTCAATCTCATCCAGGCCATAAGTCGTGAGCGCTTTGGCCATGGTGTGGTAATAATAAAAAAGTCCTTGCGGCCCCATTCCCGGATTCTCTTCGAGTGTGAAGTTGTTGCGCAACCAATCCAGAACCGCCCGGACGCGCGGGTCGTCGCGCTTGAGATCGGCATAAATGTAACTCAGCAACCCTGCGTAACTGATGCTGCCGTAAGAACGGAGGGCCACGCGGCCTGAAGGCAAATTGGTTTCACCGGCCATGCTGTGTCCGGGAAAATAAACAAAACCCCCTTTGTTCTGGGGATCGTCCGAAGCCCATTTTTGAGCGTTGTGCGAAGGGAGATTTTGACAGTTCTGGATAAATTGCAAGACCGCCGGCCAATTCAAATCCTTTAAACCCGCCTGGGACTGGTCACGCGCCAAATCTTGCGTGTAATAGAGCGCTTCCAGCGCTTGCAAGGTGTTGGCCATGTCGGCATGCGGCCGCGAGCTGCCATAACCAATGCCGCCGTCCAACGGAGAATCGACTTCGCCGGGAGCGCCGAAATCATTTTGCAATCCGATGACAAATTGGCGGGCCTTGAGCAGAATCGGCCGATACTCGGCGCGGTTGGCGGCGACGAAAGCCAGCATGGAAACGGAGGTGTTGTAATTGAGCAATTCGCGTTTCCGGTAAATGCCGCCGTCCTTTTGCACACAGCTTTCGAGAAATTTGTATCCCTGCTGCAACGCTTTGGTTTCGCCCCGGGATTTTTTGGACGCGGGATCGCCCTGAAGCGCGACGAGTGCGAGCGCGGTGACCGCCGGATGATCGGCTGGGGCCCAGCTTCCTTCCGGGGATTGGTTTTTTTGGAGCCAGTCCGCGCCTTTGCTGATGGCATGTTCAATTTCATTTTTCAGCGAAAGATTTCCCTGAACGATTTGGGGCGATCGATCCGTCGCGCCGGCCGTTGGTGAAAAGGACAACGAAACGGAAATGCACACAACCGCGGACGTTTTCACAAGCCATTGTGGCTTGGTCGTAAAGTGAGATTTCATGGCAAAGAACTCATTTTTTCTTTCGGAATTGGACGATCACATCGACGGCTGTGCCGGCGTCGGGAACCCGGCGCGAATTGACTTCCCAGAGTTCGTCGTCTTCACGGCCTGGACGCGGATTATTGATCAAGGCATCGGGATCGAAAATGATGGAGACGATCGAGCCATCGCGTTGAGCGAGGAATGTTCCTTGTTCGAGGCGTGAACCATTGTAAAGCCAGGGGCCGCGCGCGAGAGCCGATTGAGTTTTGATATTTTGAATCCAATCCTCGATTCGAGCGGTGGAAGGGCCTGATGCAGATCTCCATTCGATCGCGATTTCCACTTCGTCTCCTTCCATTTGCTGGCCTGTGGCCGGCGCGGCATTGGTGCGAGCTCCCAGAAACAAAGCGGCCAAATGCAGATGGATCGGCTCCGTGTCTGTGCGAAGCACGCTTTCGTGAACTTTGCCTGAAGAAGCAACGAGGGCGTACTCGACGAGGCCTTTGCTCATATTGACAACGGCCGGGAAACGGAGGCTCCGCTCTGCTTTGTCCATTTCGACTGTTCCCAGGAGGAAACGGTTGGTGGCGATTTGTCGAAGGGGCGGAACCGCAGGAGGCGATTCGGTGGAGGGTTTGCTCGGCCCCGGTTGAGCCAACGCGGTCGTTGTCAGGAAAAAGAGCCACACGCCGGCCGCAGTGGCCGGGCGCAACTCAAGAGCAATGAACCCGCGCCAAATCATTATCAACAGCCAAGGCTACTCCATGCCGCGACCGAGGCCAAACCGATTTCCCATGTTGCTAAACAGCAGGCATTCCCGCATCTTTCCAGACGTTTTGCTTGACCTATTGTTTGCAATTGGAAATATCGCCGCTTTAAGGTGTCAGCGTGAGAGAAGAATCGAATCCGTATCGCATACCCGCGGGGCCTGATTTGGACGTTATGGTTCACCGGGAAGTGTTTAATCTGGAAGGAGAAGCTCCTCCTTATTCCACCAGCGATGCTTTGGCTCGCAAGCTCAAAGCACAGGTTGAATCCAGATTCCGCATCCTCATTCTCACCGGCCGATCGAAAATGCGGCATCGACCTTTTTTTGCGCGGTACGAGTCCGATGAAAGTGACGGCACGGAAGTCGTGGCCGAGACGTTACCGCTGGCGCTGTGCCGGCTGGCTTTATTGCGGGCTCGAAAACAGGCGCTTTACGACTGATCAGTAGATCGGTTGCCAATCTCGCCAGCAAAGGCTCTTGGCGCTATCCTCTCGGCGTGGCATCCCAATCACAGGAGCAATACCGACTTGTTCGCCTCGCCAATGGCGCATACAGCGTCCACTCGTTGGCCCATGCCGAGACTTTTCATCCAGTGATCGGCCCGGTTCAGGAAGGGGAAATACTTTACGTGCGGCAATTGCATCTGCCGGATCGACTGCGTGGGACCGCGGGTGAATTTGTGGTTTGGGATGTCGGGCTTGGGGCGGCCGCCAATGCGCTCACAGTGTTGCGCGCCATGCGGCCCGTGGCCGGCCGCGTGCGCCTGATCAGCTTCGATCACACCACCGCGCCTTTGGAATTCGCGCGGACTCATTCCCTGGAACTCGGGTATTTCGATGGTTACGAATCTCCAGTCGAACATTTGCTGAAGCATGGAACTGCGGGATTTTCGAATGGGATGAATGCCGTGCAATGGCAATTGATTTTGGGCGATTTTCCCACGTGGCTTGAACGAGAGCTGCGGACGCGCGCCACTCCAACGGTGCCACCGCCACAAGCCATTTTGTTTGATGCATTTTCGCCGGCGACAAATCCGGCGATGTGGACCCTGCCGCTGTTCCGAAATCTGTTTCGGCTTTTACAGCCGAACGTGCCTTGTTCCCTCGCCACCTATTCCCGGAGTACTCTGTTGCGTGTCTCGCTTTTGCTGGGGGGGTTTTTCGTTGGATCAGGACATGCCACCGGAGAAAAGGAAGAAACCACCATTGCCGCAAACACTTTGGCGTTATTGGAAACCCCGCTCGATCGCAAATGGCTGATGCGCGCGCGCCGCTCAACCAGTGCCGAACCGCTCATGGAACCTGTTTACCGCCAGGCCAGGTTGACCCCCGAAACTTGGGACCAATTGCAAGCGCATCCTCAATTTCAATCTTCTTAATTTCGGACGCTTCTGTTCCGGGCTTTTTTGACAAGAGTGGTCGAGAGCATGGCCACAATTCCGATTCCGGCCAAAACGAAGGTTGATGGCTCGGGGACCACACTCCCGAAAAGCGCGAAGGAAAGGACAGGCGCGTTTTCAACGACAACCCAATCGCCGCCCTCGGTATTGCGCGAGGCAAACCCAATCGGAGCGGTCAGTGACGAGAGAAACCAGCTGAACGGGCGACCCGTGTTGGGATCGATTTCGAGAACCGAGAACCAATAACGCCGGCCGGCATCCGCTGTGAAGGATACCGGCAATGGAGAACGAAACACGTACGTCTGTTGGTTTTGCACAATGGCCAGCGGCGCCAGCGACGCGGTCGTCAGCGAATCGTACAAGGGTATGGCCACGGGGGCGCCCCCGGCATCATCGAAGATACGCACGCGAAATTGCACCGACCCCGGCGGCGGAGTGAATGTTCCGGAGTAAAACCCATACCAATGCACGTCGCTAATCCGGGAGGGATTCGGCAAAGTGAAATCGCTCGCTCCTTGCTGGCGGACGCCGGGCACAATGTCCACATCACGATCCGAGCCGAGGCCCTGCCCCAAATCGCGCGTATCCGGTGGGCGCGAAAAGAGGGATTGCTGCGCTGGAACGGATATTGTAGCGCCCGCGAACAGGCACGCGAAGATGCTTGCGGCGATCAGCCATTTCCAAGTGTTCATAAATAATTACCGGGCAATCCGGCGGCGATTTCGATCGATCTTTTATGGAGCTCCCAAACGAAACACGCGATAAAAACGCTGCGCTACTTCCATCGGCGGTTGTTCAGTCGCCGGAAATCCTTCATCCACCCAGCGCAATTCAGCCCCTTCGCCGGTGGCGGTAAAGAAACCCGTGGGCGAAGCCAGCCAAAAGAATAAATCCGGCGAGTATTCCACTTGATAATTGCGGCCGGCATCCGGCTGCCAGGCGACCGAGAAGGTGCGAGGCAACGGCCCAGGCTCGAGGCGGGGCCGTGCAAAATGGCCTCGCTGAAACCCGGCTCTTTCCAGTCCACGCCGGATTTGTTCGTTGCGCATCATCACTTGCCACACGCGCCGATTGCGAAAGTTCTCCGCCATAATCAAAATCGGTCCTTGATCAATTCCCAGCACGTCGGGTCCCCACCAGTTGGCCACGAGATTGAATGCATCTCGAAATCCGTATCCGGTCCAAAGATTGGTCCGGTAAGTGTCGTAAAGGTATCGCAAGGCCGGCAAACAAACCTCCGGCGCGAATGGGAGCGAGCCGCCCGGAGCTGTGGGAGCAATGGTCCCATCGTCATTGAACGGCGGCGGCGCGCCGCGCGCGCTGTAACCGAGATAAGCGCCGAAACCCGGGCCATCGCAGGCCGTGAGTCCCCACACGTTCGTGCTGTAACCGAAACCGCGGCGCGTCGCACAATAGGCGCGTTGGGCGAGCGTCGCGCGGCGCGAATTTTCAAAATACGTGCTGCCCTTGCCGCGCATGTACTCGTCGGCGATGTAACGGAAATCAATCCAGCAATGGGAATATTGATGTCCAAACAGCGGCTCGAACTGCACGTAAGAAAAACCATAATTCGTCCGCCAAAGATACTGGCTCGTCCACGCGGTCCAACTGGCTGCCGGCAACGGATTCGTGGCCGCGCCCAACCCAAGGATGTAAAGAATCATGGCTTCGTTATACCCAATCCAGTTGTTCGCCAGAAATCCGCTCTCGGGCAACCACCCATGCGAAAGCCGAGCCCCATTCCGCGCCATCCATGACCAATCGATCCGATGCACGATGGCATCCGCCAGCGTGCGAATTTCCTGCTCGATCGGATCCGCTCCCGAAAAATATTCCCGCACATAAATAATCCCCGCCACCAGCAGCGCCGTATCGATCGAGGACAACTCGACTGAACCAAAACGCGTCGCCGTGTTCATGTTCAGGAAATGATAAAACCATCCTTTGTAACCGATGTGCCCGCTCGAAGTGGCGCCTTGCGATTTTTCCCAAAACGTTTTCAACGTCGTGCGGACCCGTTCGCGGCCGGCTTCTCGCGAGATCCATCCGTGATCGATGGCGATGCCAATGCCGGTCAAGCCGAAGCCCACCGCGGCAATGCTGCAAAAGGACGTGCGCGTGCTGCGATCTCGAATCAGCCCATTGGCCGGGTTGGCTTCATACCAAAAAAAATCGAAGGCCGTCCGCTGCAGGTACTCGAGAAAC
>JBFMDG010000314.1:0-8338 GCA_040754135.1 Verrucomicrobiota bacterium | reverse complement strand
TCCTGACCGCCCAATTTGCTCCCCTCCTCCGGAGGGGCTGGGGTGGGTTTCCTGCTCATCCTCGGCTATTGGCTCATTGGCTATTGATCCCCCTTCGAAATCTCAAATCCTCAAATTTCAAATCCCCCTTTGCCCTTTGCCATCTGCCATTTGCGATTTGCCATCCGCCCTTCGTTCTTTTCCCTTTCCCTCTTTTTTTAACCATGTAACCGGTTTAACTCATTTAACTCTTTCCCCACTTTTCCCGCCAAATGTCGCATTTAGATAACGAATGTCGCATTTAGATAATCGATTTTCATTGAACGCCGTACTAATTCGCCTAGTCTCAGTATCAGAAGGACGTTCCATCTGAAGCACTGCGGGTCTTCTGCCTGCCGTACGGGGCTATCCCGCTTTGAGGATCGAAAAGCAACCGTTCGTTACGACCGCATACGCGCCATGAAAACGCCTGCTTTGTGGGGTTCAATATCCGCCATTATCGTCATCGCCGTCGGCCTCCAAGCCGCTCCGCCACCCGTCAGTTCCCCCGAGGGCACCCAGACCAGCTACGCCGAAGGCCGCCACACCATGGTCTATCCCCCGCGCGCCGCCCGCGCGCAAAAGGTCGAGTTCGACACGCCGGACAAACAGATGATTCACGAGCCCGACACCCCGTTTCGCGGCTTTTTCAATTCCCATTCCGCCGACTTCGCCCCCGGCAAGCTCGATTACGCCAAAACCACCATCCTCGGCGACGTCGTGTCGATGCTCCAAAACAAGCGCTTCATCCGCGACATGATTGAGGAAGTCGTGCTGCAACACGTGGATACAGCGATCTTTCCTGCTGGGAAGCTGGATGAGAACAATAAGGCTCAGAAGCAGAAGAATGCCCAACTCGTCATCAGCGCCATTGCCCTCGCTCTGGAGCGAGAAAACTACCCCGACTTGCGAGACGAGGACATCGAACGTGTATTGAACAAACTCGACCACCTCAACCCCACGATCAATGCCAATCAATTGGACGAAATTGAAATACAGAACACAAACATTTGGTCCGCCCTCGTCATCGGAGCAAGTTCAAAACCCATGTCTTGGGACCTCCGCCAAGTCCTCCGCGAACGTCGTTACTTCAGCAACATCATTGACCGGGCCGTGTCCAAACGCCTCGACTTGTTTCAGTCCAATTCCCCCCTTGGCCCGCTGCGTCAGGCCAGCGCAACCCTCGAGGCCTTCATTAATAATAATATCGGCACACGTCACGCCACCACCTTTGCCGACAGCCAGACACCGCTTTGGCAAGCGTTCGTCGCTTCGTTAAACGGCCCGGAAGGCGAGCGGCTCCTTCGAAAAGACGGATCGGACACCGCGCTCGATTTGGCGGAGTTGAGCACATTCGGCGACGGCCTGCGAACCGATGTGGTGGCGGAAATTCGCAAGGGGGCCACTTTGGAAAAAGCCGTGGAAGCGGCCATCGCTCCCCGGCGCCAATCGTTGAGAAATACAAAGGCGACAGCGCGCGACAAATGGAAAGCAGCCATTTTGAATGACTCGACTGTGGTCGAAAAATACCGGGAAATCGAATTGGCGGCCGCTGCCGTGCGCACTGCTCGGTCTGCTCAAACCACGGCGGCAACGGCAAAGCAAAACGCGGAAGAGCAGTTGCGACAGGCGCGCGTCGCTGCGAGCAACAGCGTAAGCGATATTACGCGCGCTATCGAACAGCTTGCAGCAGCGCGAAAGGACCTGGATTCAGCAAGAGATACAGTCCTAGGGAAACACCTTACCAATTCCACCCAGACAACCAGCGTCCGGGACCTTGTGTCGAAGGTTTACGCGAGCGCCGAGGGTGGCGGAGCTTCTACCGACGAGTTAAATCCACTCTATCTGCAGGTAACAAACAAGTTGACGGCACTTATTAACGTCACCGAGAAGTTCGCCACGGAAGACACGAGCGTGAAGGAGTTCTTTTCAACGGAAGTTGCCAATTTCAGAATCCCGGCCGAGCAAATCCGGGCCGCTGAAAAACTTCCCACCGGCAAGGGCTTGGTTAAGCCCTTCGCGGCTAGCGACCTAGCCGAAGGGGACTCCTTGAGTCAAAGCCTGACGGCTTTCGCCCAGTACGTAGCGAAACTGGCCGTCCCAGAGAACAACCCAGGGAAAGCAAACATGACGGATGCCATCACCGGAGCAAAGCTGCTGCTCGACCAAGGCGTTGCCAAAGCTGGAGAGGCGCTAAAGCTTAAGACCATTGGGGCATCGGAGCGCTCAAACGCCGTAGCCGCCTTGACCGCAGACGCCACCTACTCCGACCTCGTTGAGTTGCCAAGAAAGGAGTCGGCACTGGACGACGCCGAGCGCCAGTTAACCAGCGCGACCGCTTCAATCAACTCCAGCACAAAAACGTATTCGTCGAAAATCGACGTCTTTCTCGAAACTCTTCAAAAGTCCCTCGCTCGCGTTAACGCTTCACTACCGACTGCGGATCAACTTGCGTTGACTCAGGTAGAATCAACAATCAAACAGCGGGCCAAGGACGCCTTGGATGCCATACTTAAAGGTGCCGGTGAAACGAACGAGCTTGGAAATGTGTTGGGAACCGCTCTCACCATTCCTCAACTGGTGGATGTTTCCGAAAACGAGCTGAAATTGGTCAAGCGATTCCTGACCACCTTTGACGGCTACCCGGAACTGATTGGTTCCCGTGAGCCCATCCTAAAGGCGGTTCTGCAATCTGGAAAAATCCAATTTGGCTCGCCCGAATTGGGTGTACATGCGGTTCGCGATATCACCAGCCAGTTTGCATCGGAGGTTGCCAAGGCCAGCGAAAAGACCCCGGCCAAACTCGTGGAGATATTGAACAGCATTTTGAACAAGCCGGAATTGTTTTCCGCCTTCGCCTCGCCAAGTCGCAAAACCGTGGACGCCTTCAAAAGCGAATTCTACAACGCCTTCAAACACCGCCTCGCCTCCGCGTTGGCCGCCGAGCGTGAAGCCGACTACGACTACTGGTGGTTGAGCTTCTTTCCGAAAGCGATAGCGGTGGGAGACAACCGCTTTCAGGGACAGAGCGTATTGGAAATCGGTTTCAACGAGAGCGTGGTTCCCACAGAGCAATATCACCGATGGCTTGAAGATCAGTATTTGGATGCAAAAAACTCCGAGGCGGTGTTCGCGCACAAAATTCGGCTCGCCTCGGCCGTTCTGAACGATTTCTTGATCGTATTGGATGCTTCGGACTTAAGCGGTCGTTACCCTGGTGTGCGCGAAGTGATTCAGCAGGCGCTGCAACGATTTACAGCACCCCTGCGGAAAGGTGCAAAGAATCCGAGCCGTCCGTGTTTCGAGGCCTATCGCAGCGGATTGGAATGTCTTCTCGGTGCGTCGGCTACCAATGAGATTTACAATGTGGAAAGCCGTCTGCGGGGAGCCACCGTTTCCGCCGATTCAAGCCTCAAGCTCGAAACCCAGGGCATCCGCATGACCGAACAATTCCTGCAACGTTTCACTCGCACTAACTCCCTGCCCCCCAAGGATTGGGCGGAGAGATTCGGAGCCATGCCGAGCATGGCCGGAACGCAGGTAATCCAACACTATTGGGAAACCGACCCGGTTACCAAATACTTCGCGGAAGCGTATCGGTTCGCAAGGGATGGCGAAAATCGGATGGCCGACTTTCTGGATGAGTCCAAGGGCCAGTTTCATAAGACCTTGGAACAGCTCGGCCCAGTCGTCAGGACCGCGCTCGCTTGGGAGCCAATGGATATCCGCCACGTCACCTTCGCCGTCATCACTGCCACTAGCAGCTACTCCACCTTGCCTGAAAAAGTCGAGTTGTATTGCAGCGCGTTCTTTGGCGGGACCCGCCGGTACGCATCAGAAATGAGCCCGGCGGACCATGAAGCATCGAAACGGGCAATCCCATCGGCGGAGGTCCGCAGCCTGCTGAATTACGAAAAGTACGTGGTCCCCTACGCAGATGTGGAAGAGCAGTTACGCATTGCCCGCTACCTTCTGCTCAAAGGTGTCGCCCCCCGAGGACTGGCCGATCTCCTGAAGCGATATCACGAGCGGCATATTGCTAACTATGGCGGCGGCATGAGCTCTACCATCTACAAGCTGATTCAGCTGTTAGACCCCGGATGCCAGCCCGACTCGTCTTTAATCGAGAAATCAACAGCGTCACACCCTGGCTTGAACGACTACCTCCGTGAAGCCTCCTACCAATCTACTTCTTACCAACGAGAGCTTAATCGGTACTTTTTTAGGGACGTCCAATTCCGCCCCGAAGCCAGCCCGCAGGATATGGTTTACCTCTCGTATCCTCCCCTCTGGCCCTTTGAAATGGATCTGGATGAAGCGCGCGAAGATCTCCGCTTCATCGTTGCGAACCTCTACCATTCGCGTTACCCCTCGATTCCGCAAGCAAACCGTATCAAAAGCGACTTCCTTCAAAACAACGCACGGATGAGGAGCCTGGTCTATCTTTGGCTGCGCGACCTGTACATTGAATTTACGGACCAGGAATTGCTTCCAGCCAGTCCACACAGTCACAAGTTACTGAGTCTGCTCTCAAGCCATGAAAACTCGACCAACATAGCCGACTATTCAACAATTATTCCTCTGGGCCACAACGTGCGTAAGCGCCAAGAGGGCGCACTCGCGAAAGTAAAAGCCGGACTGCAATCAGGAATGGAAGCCCTTCGGCAAAGCGGCCCGCTGTTTTCGCTTACGGATTTGAAGTCCGACGTCATACTGGCCGCTAGCCTCAACAATGCCTTGGCGCTGAAGCGAAGGTTGCCTCGTCCAGTTCTGGAGGTTTTGTCGAAATCTCATCTGGATGACTCGGATAAGTCGGCCCTCCTTGATGGCATCAACACCTTGATCATGTCAGGCAACCTCTATGATACATCCCTATTCCCCGACGCACGACTCCGGCAAGAAACCAAAACACTTCTAAAGCAACATCCGGGTGATATTGACTTGGTCTGGCTCAACAGGATGCTGCTTGAAGATATGTTCCGGGATGGACTTCATGGAAATGCTGCCTGGTTAAGATCTCGGAAGCCATTCGAACTTTTTGAGATTGGCCAGCAACTCCAAAAATCTCTGTCAAATCTCACGTCGATTGCAGCAATTGAGCAGAAGTATGCTAAAGATCAAAGGAGAAAAGCCAATGAAGCTTGCGATAAATCGGCCCACTGGTTAACCGCAAGCGCTTCGATTAAAAGCTGGCTCGACTCATCCTACGCCCGAGTGGCGGCGTGGCAAAAATGGAAAAGTGCAACCCAATCAGAAATGGCGTCGCTTCGGACAAACCTCCATGAGGCTATTGCCAGAGAAACTGACAACTGGCGCCGCGCATCGAGCTTTGTCGAATCTTATGATCTCTTAGATGAGATCTGGCTCAACGCGTATAAATCGGTGCAAACTAAACTAATGGAATTTACCAATGCCGTTCGCAAAACGGAGATTCAGGACGCATCGGCGGCTTTAGCCGAAGCCGTTCATCAGGAAGCAAACGCTTGGCGCGATTGGGCCGAATGGGGCGCGTTGCATGCGTGCCTAGAAGCGCAGCAAATTGGGCAGGCTGAAGCGGAAGCATGGGATTGCATTGGCAACATTCCCGTTGAGGAAGAGAAGCTTACTGATGATGAGTGGAACTCGCTAGTCAAGTGGTACGAAGAATATCATAAATTGCAAAGTGTTTTGACCGTTTTACAGGGAGTGCAATACGATGAGATCATTGAGCAAGGGGGGGGGGCCGAAGTTTGGAATTCACTGTGGTTGTTTGATCCTTTTTCCTTTGTCTATTCTACATCTCAACGACTTAAACGGGTGGCCGACTTTACCGAAAGAACCGCGGCTCAGGCTGAGCGCCGTGTCTATCCTCTCTTGCGGGTCGCGTCTCTGGTGCGTCAATTCGCTTCCGAAATGACGAGTTCACCTTCTGATAATCGTGAGGAGGCTTCAAAAGAAATGCGCCGACGTGTCATGGCTACCTTGTTGCTCGACCGCCATCCTTACCTCACCGACGATTCTCGCAAGCAGATACTCAGAGTCCTTGTCAAGGAGCGGAGCATCTTCGATTGGGTGGAAATGATCACGGAAGATCAGCACACAATGGACCAGCTCTCCGCCCATCTCTTGGAAGCGCTATATCGGCCCCTCTTTAGCGCACTGGACAGCTTGAATCGAATTGAACGTCAAGAGGTTCCCTTTCAATCCATCACACTTGCCGACTACGAGCGCTTCCGCCTCCGCAGCAAACCGCAGTTGCAACGGGGCATACAAATTGTGGACCTTCTCCCTGCATCCCGGGATGACCTCGTCGGCATGGCCATCAACGAAGGCGGCGTGGTCGCCAAGATCGCCGCCCAAGCCGAAGGCGCGGCGGCTTACGACCTGAACCAATTGCAGACAGTCCTGCGCAATGCCGAAATCCTCCGGGGTGCATTGAACAAGGATAGCTTGCTCACCGAGCAAACCCCGCAACTTACCCCGCAGGAATTGTTACAACAGTTCAGCACCGGCCAGGGCGTCTCCCGCGGCCAGTCCTTGACCGATTTCAGCCAGCTCAACCAGGGCGCAGGTCTTTCCGGTTACACGCTGGGTGCCGCCGCCAAAGGCAGCGTCTATGCCCGCGCCCAGTCCGCCCTCGCTTACTCGCGCCGGCGCGAATACCTGGATGCCGCCATCACCGCCGCCGGACGCGGTGACAGCTTCGCCAAATGGGTGATCCGCAAGAGCGATCTCCGCAGCGAACTCGCCAAGACCGACGGCAAGAAGCTCGTCGCGGCCGCGCACAGTGGCCAACCAAATGGCGACCAGCCCTTCCACATGCTGGTGAAGGTTCCGCGCAGTTCGCTTCACACCGCTTGGGACGGGAAAAATTACATTTTCTTCAGCAGCACGTACTCCGCAACCGGGCGGCAATCGTTTTGGAAAACCTGCGGTATCATCGGAGCCATCCTGAAGGCGCCGTTCACCGTGGTGAATCACAACGCCTGGCATAAACTCGAGGAACATACCGTCAGTGCCGTTTATCCCTTCACCTGGAACGTCCAACGTGGTGACCCCGACAGCAAGGTGCGCGAACTGGTTCAAAAACCCAACATCCTCGGCGGACGCATCCAACTGGATGATACCGACAAGATCCGCTACAGCGAAGTCCAGGGCCTGCTCAACGCCGAGGCTGAATTCATCCAACTCACCCGCTCCGCGCAACTGGCTGATGTCAACCGCGTCATGGGAGAAATCAAGACCGAAGGCGCCGACGGCAAGCTTCGCAGCGCGGTTCGCTCGGACATTACTAATAATCTTAACATGATTCAGAAGCTGCAAGCCGATCAAACCGAGGTTGCCAAATTGCGTGAGAAGCAGCAAAAGCTTGAAGAAGAGTTCAACCGTCTAAAAGAGGAATTGAAAAAGGTTCAGGAGCAGCAGAACCAAAACCCGAAATAGCGACATCCATTCGCCGCCAACACCCCATGCCCCTCCAGAAGAACTACCCCAAACTAGGCGCTTCGCTGGCGCCCCAACCACGCCAGATGGTTTCGTTTTCCGACGGCGATACCATCAGCATCGTGCAACCCATTCGCATGTTGTCGTGCGATACGCCGGAGAAGGAGGGGTTCGCCGGCGGCGCGGCGAAGGTCCAGCCGCTGTTGGATGAATGCAAAAAGCGTCTCAAGGGCACGTTCTATTCCGCCGTGCCCAAAAAGATGCGCGATTATCTCGTCCAACGGCTGGACGCCAAAGCGGCCGCGCGTCATTTGCAGGCGGGGCATGGCGCGACCGCCCACTTTGAAAAACTCCTCGCCGACCGCCTCACCACGCCCAACGGCGGCAAACGTCGCGTAGCCGTGATGCCGGCGGGTGACCTGATTGACACGTACGGCCGGCTCCTCGCCTATTTCGCGCCGTATTACAAGAACACGGCCGCCGACCCGCTCCCGCCTATCGGCAATCCCGCGCGCCACACACTCAACCTGAACATGATTGCGGATGGTTGGGCCGCCTTCTTTCCCGTCTTTCCCGCCATCGGCAAACCGGCGGACTTCAATCTCGCGCTGGCCGCCGCCGAATCCGCTTGGGACAACCAGCTCGGCGCCTGGGCGCAAGCCGGGAAAAAGCTGCTGCTCGGCTACGAATTCCGCCTGTGCGTCAAACTCGCCCAGGCCAAGACCGCGTCCGCCGGACTGGACGCCTTCTCCCGTCTCTGCATCGATATGCGCACCGACCGGTTGCACGACCAGTTCGGCTTCTGGCAGGTTCCTCCGCCCTACCGCCTCTGGGTCTGGACAAAGGACCGGGCATCAGCCATTTCCCAATTGAATCTGGCTGTGTGAGCCAGGCACGT